>NZ_NRIQ01000014.1:0-106241 GCF_020224095.1 Enterobacter sp. CCUG 70166 | reverse complement strand
CCATGTTTCCGGTTCATACCTTAGCGCCTCCGGGCAATAAAAAACCCGCCACTGGCGGGTTTTTTATTATTTCTTCGCGGCTGCTTTTCGCCGTTTATCCAAATCCTTAATCAGCCTGTTCACCCCGTCATCGGCGAACATCGCTTCAAGCGTAGTGGACAGCTTGCGACGCCAGTTTTTGTACTGATAGCTGGTGCCGGGAATGTTTACCGGCTCCGCCATATCAATCCAGTCTTCCGGTTGCAGACCGAGCAACGCGCTGTTGCTGTCGGCAATATAGCGCTGTAAGCCACGGTTAAGCGTTGGCGTCATCGACATCAGCGCCGCCTTATGCCCGGCGCGCTTCGGCAGACAGCCATGCTTATGCAGCGCATCCAGCAGCCCCTGTTTCGCCAGCTCACGATCCTGATACAACCCACGCAGAACCTCTTCATCCGGGTAGAGACCCAGCGTTTTGCCGAGCGTCAGGTCGCCGCTTTCCCAGTAGCCTCTGAGCGTAGGAAGATCATGCGTCGTCGCGACTGCCATTGACTGTTCAGGGTACGCTTTCGGCGCGCGGAAGGTTTTCTCATGGTCGTTTTCAAAATAGAGCACTTTGTAGGAGTAAACCCCGCTGTCGCGGAGCTTGCTGACAATCTCAACCGGCACGGTACCGAGATCTTCGCCAATCACCATGCACTGATGACGTTTACTCTCCAGCGCGAGGATTGAGAGCAGATCGTCCACCGGATACTGCACGTACGCCCCGTGATCGGCCGTTTCACCGTACGGGATCCACCACAGACGCAGCACGGACATCACATGGTCGATACGCAACGCGCCGCAGTTCTGCATGTTAGCGCGCAGCAGATCGATAAACGGCTCGTAGGCACGCGCCGCCATCACGTGTGGATCCATCGGCGGCAAGCCCCAGTTCTGACCAAGCGGGCCCAGAATATCCGGCGGCGCACCGACGGAGGCTTTCAGACAGTAAAGTTCACGGTCACACCAGGTCTCCGCCCCACCTTCCGCCACGCCGACGGCCAGATCGCGATACAGACCGATCGGCATGTTATAGCCCTGGCTCACCTGCCAGCAGGCAGCAAACTGGCTGTACGCCAGCCACTGCAACCAGAGATAGAAATCCACCTCGTCGGCATGCGTCTCACAAAACGCCTTCACTTCCGGGGTATCCACGGACTGATACGCTTCCGGCCACACCGGCCAGCCCCAGCGCATCTCATCCTCCTGGACCTGATACGCATGCAGCGCATCAAACGCAGCCTGCCAGTAAAGGCTCTCGCCTTCCTGCATCACAAACTGGCGGAAGGCTGCCATCTGCTCGTCGTCACGCTTCGCAAAGCCCTTCCAGGCCAGACGCAGCGCCGCCATTTTCAGCGCGGTCACGGAGGCATAATCGACCCAGTCCGCATCGCGGGCCTGTTTCAGCAGCTGTTGGGTGGTGTCCAGCTTCCACCACGCCTGCGCCTCTTTGCTGTTTTTGAAATCGTCTAACGCGTTAACGTCGATGTAGATCACGTTCAGCCAGCGGCGGGAAGACGGGCTGTACGGGCTGGCGCTTTCCGGATTCGCCGGATAGAGGGCGTGGATCGGGTTGAGACCGATAAATGCCCCGCCGCGCTCACCAACAGATGCCAGCATCTTTTTCAGGTCGCCAAAATCGCCAATGCCCCAGTTGCTGTCTGAACGCAAGGTGTAAAGCTGCACACAGGCGCCCCACAGCTTTTTGCCTTCGAGTAGCGCCTGCGGCTCATAGCAGCGCTTCGGCGCGACGATCACCCGACAGTGGAAGCGGCTGTCATTCTGGGTGAGCGTCAGGCTGTGATAGCCCTCCGGCAGCTTCGCCGGAAGGGTGAGGGTTTTACCGCCGGTGGCATGGCCTTTATGCTGATGCCCCTCTTCGGTGGTGAGCAGCCAGCTGAACTCGCCGCGACCTTCCACCGCCAGCGGCATCTTTTTGCCCGCGGTAAAGACCTTCACGTTCGGCACCGGCGCTCCCGACGCTTTCGCGTCGGTTTTGTGCATGGCATCCAGCAAACGTCTTTTGGTGTCCGCACCAATAGACTGCGGTTTGCCGTGCGCATTGATGTAACTGAGGCTAATTCCCGCCGCCTGCGCGGCACTGTCCAGACGTTTACTCTCCATCGCGCTTCCTTAGCGTTTTGCCTGCCAGATACGAGCCTGATAATCACGGATTGAGCGGTCAGAGCTGAACATACCGCAGCGCGCGGTGTTCAGGATACACGCGCGAGTCCAGGCATCCTGGTCACGGTACAGCACGTCGACCTGCTTCTGCGCTTCAACGTAAGCGGTGAAGTCCGCCATCACCAGGTACGGGTCGCCTCCCTGTTTGTCCATGCTGTGCAGCATCTGGTCAAACGCGTGCTTGTCGCCGTCGCTGTACTTCCCGCTTTCCAGCTCTTTCAACACCGCATCCAGCACTTTGTCTTTTTTACGCCATTTCACCGGGTCATACCCTTTGGCTTTGATGGCTTTCACTTCTTCAACAGTATGGCCGAAGATAAAGATGTTCTCTTCACCGACCTTCTCGGCGATTTCAACGTTCGCACCGTCCAGCGTGCCGACGGTCAGCGCGCCGTTCAGGGCCAGCTTCATGTTGCCGGTGCCGGACGCTTCTTTACCGGCGGTAGAGATCTGCTCGGAAATATCCGCCGCCGGGATCAGCATTTCAGCCGCAGAGACGCAGTAGTCCGGCAGGAACACCACCTTCAGCTTGTCGCCCACTTTCGGATCGTTGTTGACCGCCGCCGCCACTTTATTAATGGCAAGGATAATGTTTTTCGCCAGGTAGTAGCCCGGCGCCGCTTTCGCACCGAACAGGAACACGCGCGGGACGCGGTCGGCCTGAGGGTTCTCGCGGATCTCTTTGTACAGCGCCAGAATGTGCAGCAGGTTCAGGTGCTGACGTTTGTACTCGTGCAGGCGTTTGATCTGGATATCGAAAATCGCATTTGGGTTAATTTCAATTCCGGTACGCATTTTCACGAACTCGGCCAGACGTACCTTGTTCTCCAGCTTAATGGCGCGGTACTGCTCGCGGAACTTCGCGTCGTCAGCGTATTTTTCCAGGTTGATGAGCTGGTCGAGATCGTTGGCCCACTCTTTCTTCAGGGTCTTGTCCAGCAGGCCGGCCAGCAGCGGGTTGCACTGTTTGATCCAGCGACGCGGCGTAATGCCGTTGGTCACGTTGTGGAATTTGGTCGGCCACAGCTGGTGGTATTCCGGGAAGAGATCTTTCACCACCAGATCCGAGTGCAGCGCGGCCACGCCGTTCACCGCAAAGCCGCTTACCACGCACATGTTCGCCATGCGCACCTGTTTGTTGTGTACCACGGCCAGCTTCGCCCAGACGGCTTTGTCGCCCGGCCAGGTTTTCTCCACCAGCACGTTAAACTGGTCGTTAATTTTATTGATGATCTGCATATGGCGCGGCAGCAGCGTTTTCACCAGCTTCTCATCCCAGCACTCCAGCGCTTCTGGCATCAGGGTGTGGTTGGTGTAGGCGAAGGTACGGCTGGTGATGGCCCAGGCGTCGTCCCAGCTCAGCTGATGCTCGTCGATCAGCACGCGCAGAAGTTCCGGGATGGCAATGGTTGGGTGCGTGTCGTTGAGCTGAATAACTTCGAAGTCCGGCAGCTGCGCCAGCTTGCGGCCCGCCAGGTGGTGGCGGCGCAGAATGTCCGCCACGGAGCAGGCGCACTGGAAGTATTGCTGCATCAGGCGCAGCTTTTTACCCGCCAGATGGTTGTCGTTCGGGTAGAGCACTTTGGTCAGCTTCTCGGCGTCGATACCCTGCTGCTCGGCGCGCAGGAAATCACCGTCATTGAATTTAGTCAGGTTAAATGGATGCGCGTGCTTCGCCTGCCACAGACGCAGCGGCTGCGCCACGCCGTTACGGTAGCCGAGCACCGGCAGATCCCAGGCTTCACCGGTAATGGTGAACGCTGGTTCCCAGAGCCCCTGCTTCGTGACTTTCCCGCCAATCCCGACCTGCACATCCAGCTGTGCGTTGTGGCGGAACCACGGGTAAGTATTACGATGCCAGTCGTCCGGCGCTTCCATCTGGTGGCCGTCAGCGAACGACTGGCGGAACAGACCGTACTGGTAGTTCAGACCATAGCCAATGGCCGACTGGCCCACGGTTGCCATGGAATCCAGGAAGCAGGCTGCCAGACGTCCCAGACCGCCGTTACCCAGCGCCGGATCAATCTCTTCTTCCAGCAGATCGGTCAGGTTGATGTCGTGTTCTTTCAGCACATCGCCGACGTCCTGATACCAGCCAAGGTTCAGCAGATTGTTACCCGTCAGACGGCCAATCAGGAACTCCATCGAAATGTAGTTGACGTGACGCTGGCCTTTCACAGGCTTCGTCGCGGGCTGAGCGTCCAGCTGCTCTGCGAGCGCCCCGCTCACCGCCTGCCACCACTGGTGAGGCGTCATCTCGTTTGCAGCATGAAGGCCAAAACGCTGCCACTGACGCGTCAGGGCAGCCTGGAATTGAGCTTTGTTGAAAGTAGGCTGTGACATAGGGAATCGGCATCCTGTAGAGAGAAAACACATTTGGCGCTAGTGTGCCTGGCTCATTGCGCCTCTTCCTCCTCCTGTCGGGGATTAGGCAGGGAGGAGTAGCGGGGATGAGCATAAAAGTGTGATCGAGGCCACTGTGTAAGTGTGCGCTTCGCTGAAAAAGCGATCCCGGAAGAGCGTCAAAGAAATGAAATGCAGTTTCGGAGGAAATTAATCATCGCTGAAATGATTACTTACGTAGAATAATATTTCTCACGTACAGCGGCTTTCCAGCAACACTATTAAGCCAGAGCAACTTTCCCCAAAGTTAATTAACTTCACCGTCATTATCTCTTTCTGAAACCAGTTTCAGCGCAACCGCGCGCCATGCAGACAAGCCAGTAACAGCGCGGCATCCAGCCATTTATGAAAAGTTCCACTAATGATGAGAATGTTTTGTGACAGAGTGCAAATTCAGAGCCTCCAAACCCAGACATAACTTGCAATAGTTCCTCTATTGGCCGAACTTATAGATATTAATTACGAAGCGCAAAAAAATAAATTCTCTCGTTCCCCACAGTGAAGTGAAAACTATGTTGATTCCGTCCAAATTAAGTCGCCCGGTTCGTCTTGACCATACTGTGGTCCGCGAGCGCCTGCTGGCTAAACTTTCCGGTGCGCATAATTTCCGACTGGCGCTGGTTACGAGTCCTGCGGGTTATGGAAAAACAACGCTCATTTCGCAATGGGCGGCAGGTAAAAGCGATCTTGGCTGGTACTCCCTGGATGAAGGTGATAACCAGCAGGAGCGTTTTGCCAGCTATTTAATTGCCGCGATTCAGCAGGCAACCAACGGACACTGCGTCACCAGCGAGGTGATGGTGCAAAAGCGCCAGTACGCCAGCCTGTCCTCTCTGTTCTCCCAGCTGTTTATCGAACTGGCCGAATGGCATCGCCCGCTGTATGTGGTGATTGATGATTATCATCTGATCACCAACCCGGTTATTCACGAGTCGATGCGGTTCTTCCTGCGCCATCAGCCGGAAAACCTGACGCTGGTCGTCCTGTCGCGCAACCTTCCGCAGCTGGGCATTGCCAACCTGCGGGTGCGCGATCAGCTACTGGAAATTGGCAGTCAGCAGCTGGCCTTTACCCATCAGGAAGCGAAACAGTTCTTTGACTGCCGTCTGACTTCTCCGATTGAGGCGTCGGAAAGCAGCCGCCTGTGTGATGACGTTGCAGGCTGGGCCACGGCGCTTCAGCTGATTGCCCTTTCCGCGCGGCAAAACAATAGCCCAACGCACCAGTCCGCGCGCCGCCTGGCGGGCATCAACGCCAGCCACCTGTCGGATTATCTGGTGGATGAGGTACTCAACAGCGTGGACCTCACTACCCGCCATTTCCTGCTGAAAAGCTCCCTGCTACGTTCGATGAACGATGCGCTGATTGTGCGCGTCACCGGTATTGAAAACGGGCAGCTTCAGCTCGAAGAGATTGAACGTCAGGGTTTGTTCCTGACGCGAATGGACGATCCCGGCGAATGGTTTAGCTACCATCCGCTGTTTGGCAGCTTCCTGCGCCAGCGTTGCCAGTGGGAGATGGCCGCAGAGCTGCCAGAAATTCACCGCGCCGCCGCCGAAAGCTGGATGGCGCAAGGTTTCCCGAGCGAGGCTATCCACCATGCGCTGGCCGCCGGAGATGCCGGTATGCTGCGCGATATTCTGCTCAACCACGCGTGGGGACTGTTCAACCACAGCGAATTGACGCTGCTGGAAGAGTCGTTAAAAGCGCTGCCGTGGGAGAGCCTGCTGGAGAATCCGCGTCTGGTGCTGCTCCAGGCCTGGCTGATGCAGAGCCAGCATCGCTACAGCGAAGTGAACACCCTGCTGGCGCGCGCCGAGCAGGAGATGGAAAGCGAGATGGATGCCACCCTGCACGGCGAATTTAACGCCCTGCGTGCGCAGGTGGCGATTAACGACGGCGACCCGGAAGAAGCCGAACGGCTGGCGATGGTCGCGCTGGATGAGCTGCCGCTGGCGAATTTCTACAGCCGTATTGTGGCCACCTCGGTACACGGCGAAGTGCTGCACTGTAAGGGCGACCTCATGCGTTCGCTTTCGCTCATGCAGCAAACCGAACAGATGGCCCGCCGCCACGATGTCTGGCATTACGCCCTCTGGAGCCTGATCCAGCAAAGCGAGATTTTATTTGCTCAGGGGTTCCTGCAGGCCGCCTGGGAAAACCAGGAGAAAGCGTTCCAGCTGATCCGTGAACAGCATCTGGAACAGCTGCCGATGCACGAGTTCCTGTTGCGTATTCGCGCTCAGCTGCTCTGGGCATGGTCGCGTCTGGATGAAGCAGAAAGCTGCGCCCGCCAGGGCCTGAATGTGCTTTCGAGCTTCCAGCCGCAGCAGCAACTCCAGTGCCTGGCCCTGCTGGTGCAGTGCTCGCTGGCGCGAGGCGACCTGGATAATGCCCGCAACCACCTTAACCGCCTGGAAAACCTGCTTGGCAACGGACAGTACCATAGCGACTGGGTCTCCAACGCCGATAAGGTCCGGGTGATTTACTGGCAGATGACCGGCGATAAAAAGTCCGCCGCCAACTGGCTGCGTCACACGCCTAAACCAGAATTTGCCAATAACCACTTCCTGCAAAGCCAGTGGCGCAATATTGCCCGCGTGCAGATCCTGCTGGGTGACTTCGAGCCTGCCGAAATCGTGCTGGAAGAGTTAAACGAAAACGCCCGTAGCCTGCGCCTGATGAGCGATTTAAACCGCAACCTGCTGCTGTTAAACCAGCTTTACTGGCAGGCGGGACGTAAAAACGATGCCCAGCGCGTGCTGCTGGAAGCGTTGCAGCTGGCGAACCGCACCGGGTTTATCAGCCACTTTGTGATTGAGGGTGAAGTGATGGCCCAGCAGTTGCGCCAGCTGATTCAGCTCAACACGCTGCCGGAACTCGATCAGCATCGCGCCCAGCGCATTCTGCGCGAGATCAACCAGCATCATCGCCACAAGTTTGCGCACTTCGATGAGAACTTTGTTGAACGTCTGCTGAACCATCCGGAAGTACCGGAGCTTATCCGCACCAGCCCGCTCACACAGCGTGAATGGCAGGTGCTGGGGCTGATCTATTCAGGCTACAGCAACGAGCAGATAGCCGGTGAGCTGGCGGTGGCGGCAACCACCATCAAAACGCACATTCGCAATCTGTATCAGAAGCTGGGCGTGGCGCACCGTCAGGACGCGGTGCAGCATGCGCAGCAGTTGTTGAAGATGATGGGGTACGGAGTTTAGTTTTGTGCGGCCTGATGCCCTCACCCCGGCCCTCTCCCACAGGGAGAGGGAGAACAATTTGTAGGTCGGGTAAGCGCAGCGCCACCCGACACCACCGCTAGCACAACTCCAGCTGCAAATTGTTATCCTTAATCACCTGCAACACGCCCGCCGGCGGCATCTCGTCGGTGTAGACCGCATTCACCATGCTAATGCTGCCCATGTTGACCATCGCATTGCGGCCAAATTTCGAGTGATCCACCACCAGCATCACGTGGCGCGAGTTCTCAATAATCGCGCGCTTGGTGCGCACCTCGTGGTAATCAAACTCCAGCAGCGAGCCGTCGGTGTCGATGCCGCTGATCCCCAGAATGCCGAAGTCGAGGCGGAACTGAGAGATAAAATCGAGCGTCGCTTCGCCGATAATGCCCCCGTCGCGGCTGCGCAGTTCGCCGCCCGCGAGGATGATGCGAAAATCGTCTTTCTGCATCAACGTGTTAGCCACGTTCAGGTTGTTGGTCACCACGCGGAGGTTCTCATGGTTCAGCAGCGCATGGGCGACCGCTTCCGGCGTGGTGCCGATATCAATAAACAGCGTCGCGCCGTTCGGGATCTGGCTCGCCACTTTACGGGCGATACGCTCTTTCTCTGCCGTTTGCGTCGCCTTACGATCATGCCATGAGGTGTTCACCGAGCTGGACGGCAGCGCCGCGCCGCCGTGATGGCGCAGAATACGGTTCTGATCGGCCAGGTCGTTGAGGTCACGACGGATGGTTTGCGGGCTGACGGCAAACTGCTCCACCAGCTCTTCAGTACTGACGTATCCCTGTTTTTTTACCAGTTCGATAATGGCGTCATGACGTTGTGTTTGTTTCATGAAATATCCCTGGGAATTATGTTCGTTTTCGCGCATGGAGCGTATCGGCCAGCGCCATCGCCAGCCCGACCGCCAGGCCGGTAACGTGCGCACCATTGGCGATAGACATACCAAACAGATCAAACCATCCGGCAATAAGCCATATTAACGCAAAGGTTATTAATCCACGTTGTAAATAGATGCCGCTTTCCGGGTCGCGCTCGCCTCTGAGCCAGGCGTAACCCATCAGGGCGTACACCACGCCGGATAACCCGCCAAACCACGGACCGCTGAATTTATGCTGCACATAGCCGCTTAGCAGGGCGCTGATAAGGGTGATCACAATCAGCTTGCCGCTGCCGAGCCGCTTCTCCACCGCCCCGCCGAGATACCACCACCACAGCAGGTTAAAGAGGATATGCATCACCGAGAAGTGCATCAGCGCATGCGTGAAGTAGCGCCAGACGTCAAATTGCAGGGAGGGATCGTACGGCCATGCGAGGGCAATCATCACGCTCTGGTCGCCCACCACGCTCATAATAATGAAGACGATGATGCAGGCTGCCATCAAAAGCAGCGTAAACGGTCCTGCGCGCTCGCGGAGGGTGGCGAGAAACGGAAAACGTTGATAGTGCAGGCCACTGTCGGTCTGGCCGGATTGCCAGCTTGCTGCCAGATAACGCGGGTCGCCCGGGTTTTCCAGGAAACGCGCCAGCTCGGCGTTCACGCGCCCAGCCTGGCTTTCGTCTGCCAGCCAGACATCCGTCTGTGTATGCTGCTGAATAGTCAGGATAATGCCCTGCGTCGCCATATAGTCGACAAACGCCTGGGCGACGCGCGGGTTGCTAAAAGAGGTGATCATCAACATGGGCAGCGGTCGCTTATTTCCACACAAAAGGGGACAGTATAGCGGGATCAGCGCTCAAACGCGTATTCAACTTCTGCCGGGAAATGACGATGCCATGCATCAAAGCCGCCGTCGACGCTGTATACCGCGTCGTAACCCTGCTGGAGCAGATACTGCGCCGCGCCTTTACTGCTGTTGCCGTGATAGCACATCACCATCACCGGCGTGTCGAAGTCGTTATCGCGCATAAACGCGCCCAGCGTGTCGTTGGTGAGATGGAACGCGCCCGGCGTGTGGCCCATCGCAAAGCTCTGCGGATCGCGGATATCCACCAGCACCGCGGTTTTCTGGTGCATCTTCTGATGGGCTTCTTCTACGTTAATACATTCAAACTGATCCATGGTGTTCTCATCTTATATTCAGGTGTGGTGCGGTTTTCCCCTCACCCTACCCTCTCCCGGAGGGAGAGGGAAACGGATCACCCTCTCCCCGTGGGAGAGGGCTGGGGTGAGGGCATCAGACCGCACCATTTTACCCCGTAGTGTACGTCCTGGCGGCGGGTAAACGCCATTATGTTATCCATATCACTCTAAATTGTTTTTTTGATGTTACCAAAAGCGCGTTCCTTTGCTATTATGAGCGATATCGAACATTTTTGAGCTTTAACGAAAGTGCATGAGGGTGTTATGGAAACCAAAGATCTGATTGTGATAGGCGGGGGCATCAACGGTGCCGGTATTGCGGTTGATGCCGCAGGACGCGGTTTATCCGTGCTGATGCTGGAAGCTAACGATCTCGCCTGCGCGACGTCGTCCGCCAGCTCCAAGCTGATCCACGGAGGCCTGCGCTACCTGGAACACTACGAATTCCGCCTGGTCAGCGAAGCGCTGGCCGAACGCGAAGTGCTGCTGAAAATGGCTCCGCATATGGCGATCCCGATGCGCTTCCGCCTGCCTCACCGCCCGCACCTGCGTCCGGCGTGGATGATCCGCATCGGCCTGTTCATGTACGATCATCTGGGTAAACGCACCAGCCTGCCGGGTTCGACCGGTTTGCGTTTTGGCTCAGAATCGGTCCTTAAGCCTGAAATCGTGCGCGGTTTCGAATATTCTGACTGCTGGGTGGACGATGCGCGTCTGGTGCTGGCTAACGCGCAGATGGTCGAGAAGAAAGGCGGCGAGGTGAAAACCCGTACCCGCGCGACCGCCGCGCGCCGCGAAAACGGCCTGTGGATTGTGGAAGCGGAAGACGTAGATACCGGTGAGAAGTTTAGCTGGAAAGCGCGCGGCCTGGTGAACGCCACCGGCCCGTGGGTGAAACAGTTCTTCGATGACGGTATGCACCTGCCTTCTCCGTACGGCATCCGCCTGATCAAGGGCAGCCACATTGTGGTGCCGCGCGTGCATACCCAGAAGCAGGCTTATATCCTGCAAAACGAAGACAAGCGCATCGTGTTTGTGATCCCGTGGATGGACGAGTTCTCCATCATCGGCACCACTGACGTGGAGTACAAGGGCGATCCGAAAAACGTTGAGATTGAAGAGAGCGAAGTCAGCTACCTGCTGAAAGTGTACAACGCACACTTTAAAAAACAGCTGGCGCGCGATGACGTGGTCTGGACCTACTCCGGCGTGCGTCCGCTGTGTGATGACGAGTCTGACTCACCGCAGGCCATCACCCGTGACTATACGCTTGATATTCATGACGTGGACGGTCAGGCGCCGCTGCTGTCGGTGTTTGGCGGTAAGCTCACCACCTACCGTAAACTGGCGGAGCATGCGCTGGAGAAACTGGCGCCGTATTACAAAGGCATCGGCCCGGCGTGGACGAAAGGCGCCGTGCTGCCTGGCGGCGATATCGGCAATAACCGCGACGATTACGCCGCGAAGCTGCGTCGCCGCTTCCCGTTCATTACCGAAGGAATGGCGCGCCACTACGCCCGCACCTACGGCAGCAATACCGAACTGTTCCTCGGCGATGCGAAAGAGATTGCCGATCTGGGCGAGCATTTTGGCCATGAGCTGTACGAAGCGGAACTGCGCTACCTGGTGGAACACGAATGGGTGCGCCGTCTGGACGATGCCATCTGGCGTCGTACTAAAGAAGGGATGTGGCTGAATGCCGAGCAGCAGTCTCGCGTGGCGCAATGGTTGCAACAGCATGCGGGAAAGCGTGAATTGTCACTGGCGTCCTGAGGGTGACAAAAAATGCCCGGTGGCGCTGCGCTTACCGGGCCTACAGGATCGAGTAGGCCGGGTAAGGCGGAGCCGCCACCCGGCTTTGTTTTACAACCTCACCGGATCAATATGCCAGATATTCTCGGCATACTCTTTGATGGTCCTGTCTGACGAGAAGTATCCCATGTTGGCGATGTTATGCATCGCGGCGCTGGTCCACTTCTCCTGCTGACGGTACAGTTCGTCCACCTTATCCTGACAATCCACATAGCTGCGGTAATCCGCCAGCACCTGATAGTGATCGCCAAAGTTAATCAGCGAGTCCACCAGGTCACGATAGCGCCCAGGCTCCTCAGGGTTAAACACCCCGGTGGCGATTTGCGTCAGCACCTGGCGTAACTCTTCATCCTCTTCATAATACTCACGCGGCGAGTAGCCCTGCTTGCGAAGCGCCTCTACCTCTTCCGCCGTATTCCCGAAGATAAAGATATTCTCCGCGCCCACATGCTCCAGCATTTCGACATTTGCGCCGTCCAGCGTGCCGATGGTCAGCGCGCCGTTCAGGGCAAACTTCATGTTGCTGGTGCCGGATGCTTCCGTCCCCGCCGTGGAAATCTGCTCAGAGAGATCCGCCGCCGGAATAATCAGCTGCGCCAGGCTTACGCTGTAGTTCGGGATAAACACCACTTTCAGCTTGTCGCCAATGTCCGGATCCTGGTTCACTACCTTCGCCACATCGTTGATAAGATGAATGATGTGCTTCGCCATGTAGTACGCGGAGGCCGCCTTACCGGCAAAAATTTTCACGCGCGGCACCCACTCCGCCGTCGGGTCAGCCTTAATGCGGTTGTAGTGAGTGATGACGTGCAGGACGTTCATCAGCTGACGCTTGTACTCGTGGATACGTTTGATCTGCACGTCGAACAGCGCTTTCGGGTTCGCCACCACGTTGAGATGCATCGCCAGCCAGACTGACAGCCGTTTCTTATTCAGCAGCTTGGCTTCCCGTACGGCTTTGTTCACCGTCGGAAAATCAATGTGCTGCTCAAGCTCGCTCAGCTGGCTCAAATCGGTGCGCCAGGTGCGGCCGATATTTTCGTCCAGCACGTCAGACAGCGGCTGGTTCGCCAGCGCCAGCCAGCGGCGCGGGGTGACGCCGTTGGTCACGTTGCAGAAACGCGTCGGGAAGATCTTCGCAAAGTCTGCAAACAGCGACTGCACCATCAGGTTCGAATGCAGCTCTGAAACCCCGTTGACCTTATGGCTGATCACCACCGCCAGCCAGGCCATGCGTACGCGGCGACCATTGGATTCATCAATGATCGAGGCGCGGCTCAGCAGGCCGGTATCGTTCGGGTACTGCTCCTGCAAGGTCTTGAGGAAGTAGTCGTTGATCTCGAAGATGATTTGCAGGTGGCGCGGCAGAATTTTGCCGAGCATATCCACCGGCCACGTCTCCAGCGCTTCACTCATCAGCGTATGGTTGGTGTACGAGAACACCTGGCAGGTCACTTCAAACGCGTCATCCCAGCTGAACTTATGCTCGTCAATCAGCAGGCGCATCAGCTCAGGGATCGACAGCACCGGATGGGTATCGTTGAGGTGAATAGCGGTTTTTTCCGCCAGATTCGCATAGGTTTTGTGCAGCTGATAGTGACGGCTAAGGATATCCTGAATCGTTGCCGAGACGAGGAAATACTCCTGACGCAGGCGCAGCTCGCGGCCTGAGTAGGTCGAGTCATCCGGATACAGGACGCGGGACACATTCTCAGAGTGGTTTTTATCTTCCACCGCCGCGAAGTAGTCACCCTGGTTGAATTTACCCAGGTTGATCTCGCTACTGGCCTGCGCGTTCCACAGGCGCAGCGTATTGGTCGCATCGGTGTCGTAGCCGGGGATGATCTGGTCATAGGCCACGGCGAGGATCTCCTCGGTTTCCACCCAGCGGGATTTTTTCCCTTCCTGCTGAATACGCCCGCCAAAACGCACCTTGTAGCGCGTGTTGTGGCGCTTGAACTCCCACGGGTTACCGTACTCCAGCCAGTAGTCCGGCGACTCTTTCTGACGGCCATCAACGATGTTCTGCTTGAACATGCCGTAGTCGTAGCGAATACCGTACCCGCGTCCCGGCAGCGCCAGCGTCGCCAGTGAATCGAGGAAGCAGGCGGCAAGACGCCCGAGACCACCGTTACCCAGCCCCGGGTCGTTCTCTTCGTCAATCAGCTCTTCTAAGTCCAGCCCCATCTCTTCCAGTGCGTTTTTGACGTCGTCATAAATCCCGAGCGATAACAGCGCATTGGAGAGGGTGCGACCAATCAAAAACTCCATCGACAGGTAATACACCTGTCGCGTCTCCTGCGAGAGCTGGGCGCGGTTGGAGCGCAGCCAGCGTTCGACCATACGGTCACGCACCGCAAACAGCGTGGCGTTCAGCCACTCATGTTTGTTGGCAATAACGGGATCTTTCCCAATGGTAAACATCAGCTTATAGGCGATGGAGTGTTTCAACGCCTCAACGCTGAGCGTGGGGGAAGAGTAGCTAAATGGAGCATTCATATCAGTAACTTCGCCTCGTTACATCAAGCGTTGATAAAGGTCGCGGTAGGACTGCGCCGCAACGTGCCAGCCAAAGTCCATGGACATCGCCTGACGTTGTACGTAACGCCACAGGGATGGACGGGACCACAAGACGAAAGCACGCCGGATCGCCCGAAGTAGCGACCAGGCATTACTGTCCTCGAAAACAAACCCGCTGGCGATACCATCCGCCAGGTTTTCCAGGGAGCTGTCAGACACCGTATCCGCCAGCCCGCCCGTGCGGCGTACCAGCGGCAGCGTGCCGTATTTCAGACCATAGAGCTGCGTCAGGCCGCAGGGCTCGAAACGGCTCGGCACCAGAATCACGTCTGCGCCGCCCATGATGCGGTGCGAGAACGCTTCATGATAGCCAATCTGCACGCCCACCTGCCCCGGATGTTCCGCCGCGGCCGCGAGGAAACCTTCCTGCAATACCGGGTCGCCCGCGCCGAGCAGCGCCAGCTGCCCACCCTGCTCCAGTAATCCCGGCAGCGCTTCCAGCACCAGATCCAGCCCTTTCTGGCTGGTCAGGCGGCTGACCACCGCAAACAGCGGTACCTTGTCGTTGACCTTCAGCCCCATCGCAATCTGTAGCTGACGCTTGTTCTCCGCTTTGTCCTCCACGGAGTCGCGACCATAGCGCGCTGCCAGCAGGAGGTCCGTTTCCGGATTCCAGATCTGTTCATCCACGCCGTTCAGAATGCCCGACAGACGACCTTCACGGTGGCGCTGTTGCAGTAGCCCTTCCATACCGTAACCGAACTCCGGCTGGGTAATTTCCCGCGCGTAGGTTGGGCTGACCGCCGTGATGTGGTCGGCGTAGTACAGACCGGCCTTCAGGAACGAAATCTGTCCGTTAAACTCCAGTCCGTGCATGTTAAAGAACGACCATGGCAGATCGATGTCATTCATATGATGCGCGTAATACATGCCCTGATACGCCAGGTTGTGCACCGTAAACACCGATTTCGCCGGGTGTCCTTTCGCCGCCAGATACGCAGGAGCCAGCCCCGCATGCCAGTCGTGCGCATGCACCACGTTCGGACGCCAGAACGGATCCAGCCCGACGGCCATCTCCGCCCCCACCCAGCCGAGCAGGGCAAAGCGCAGCACGTTATCGGTATAGGCGTACAGGTTGGTATCGTGATACGGGCTGCCGGGTCGGTCGTATAAATGCGGCGCATCAATCAGGTAAATCCCTACGCCATTGTAATGTCCAAACAGCAGGGTGATACGACCCGCGAAGGTCTCGCGGCGGGTAACAACCTTCGCATCGGGAATACCACGCCGGATATCCGGAAAAGCGGGTAACAACACGCGGGTATCCACCCCTCCGGCAATTTGCGCCGCCGGTAATGCACCAAGAACATCCGCCAGTCCGCCCGTTTTTAACAACGGGAACATCTCAGAACATACGTGTAAAACCTGCATCATCGCTCCTGTTTGATTTGCAGCTTCCGCAACATTTCCCGTGTTACTAACACGATCCCCTCTTCCGATCGGTAGAAACGACGTGCATCTTCTTCCGCGTTTTCCCCAATCACCATCCCTTCGGGAATGACGCAGGCACGGTCGATAACGCAGCGACGCAGACGACATGAGCGCCCTACCCAGACATCCGGCAGCAGGACTGCCGAATCGATATTACAGAATGAGTTTATACGCACGCGCGGGAACAGCACGGACTGCACCACCACCGAACCGGAGATAATGCACCCGCCAGAGACCAGCGAGTTCAGCGTCATACCGTGGCTGCCGGAGCGATCCTGGACGAACTTCGCCGGCGGCAGCGATTCCATATGGGTGCGAATCGGCCAATTCTGGTCGTACATATCCAGTTCAGGCGTCACAGATGCCAAATCGAGGTTGGCTTTCCAGTAGGCTTCCAGCGTGCCGACGTCGCGCCAGTAAGGTTCCGCATTTGGATCGGACTGCACGCAGGACAATGGGAAAGGATGTGCATACGCCATGCCAGCTTTGGTAATTTTCGGGATGATGTCTTTACCGAAGTCGTGGCTGGAGTTTTCGTCTTTGTCGTCTTCTTCCAGCAGCTCATAAAGATAATCGGCATCAAAGACATAGATCCCCATGCTGGCGAGCGATTTGGTGTCGTCTCCCGGCATGGTTGGCGGATTCGCCGGTTTTTCGACAAAGTCGATAATCTTGTCGTCGCCATCTACATGCATCACGCCAAACGCGGTTGCTTCTGCAACAGGCACCGGCAGACACGCCACGGTGCAGCGCGCACCTTTTTCGACGTGGTCGATCAGCATGTGGGAGTAATCTTGCTTGTAGATGTGGTCCCCGGCGAGGATAACGATGTATTCCGCGTTGTAGCGGCGAATGATGTCGAGGTTCTGGGTCACGGCATCCGCCGTGCCGCGATACCAGTTCTCCCCGTGAACGCGCTGCTGCGCCGGGAGCAGATCGACAAACTCGTTCATCTCTTCGCTGAAGAATGACCAGCCGCGCTGAATGTGCTGCACCAGCGTGTGCGACTGATACTGGGTAATGACGCCAATACGGCGAATGCCTGAGTTCAGGCAGTTGGAGAGTGCAAAATCGATAATACGGAACTTACCACCAAAGTGAACGGCCGGTTTGGCGCGCTTGATGGTCAAATCTTTCAGACGGGTACCACGCCCGCCCGCGAGGATCAGGGCAACTGTTTTTAATGGTAGCTGGCACGCCAACATTAACGGATCGTTCTTCTCTAATCTAACCATGACTAACTCCTTTTTTATCATCTTTGGAATACGCACACTCCGTGCGCAGGCCCGTGCCAGACAGCCATAACAACCGGATTATCCGCTCCGGCAAAGGGAGGAATGGCTCGCCATTCCCCGTCAGGTAAAACAATCTCTGCGACGTCATCCGTCGCGTTCAGCGTCACCAGCCACGCATCCGAAAGCAGGATTTGCAGACAGGGTATGCCGTGTTGCCACTCTTGCGCGCTTAACGGTTGCGCGTCTTTATTCAGCCAGCGAACGTTGCCGTCGCCCTCTTCCCACCAGCAGTCGGCGGTGAGCGCGGGGATGTGCTGGCGAAGATGGATCAGCGCCGCGGTGAAATGGGTCAACCCGCTGTTCGCTTCTTCCCAGTTGAGCCAGGTCAGGGTGTTGTCCTGGCAATAGGCGTTGTTGTTGCCGTGCTGGCTGTGACCGTGCTCATCGCCCGCCAGCAGCATCGGCGTGCCCTGCGACAACAAAAGCGTCGTCAGCAGCGCATGAACGCTGGCGCGTCGCCGCTCGATCACATCCAGACTTCCGCCTAACCCTTCTATACCATGGTTAAAGCTATGGTTGTTGTTAGTCCCATCGCGATTCTCTTCGCCGTTTGCCTCATTGTGTTTCTGATTGAAACAAACGCAGTCGCGCAGCGTAAAACCGTCGTGCGCCGTCACCAGATTAATGGTGGCCGACGGACGTTTGCCGTCACGCTTAAAGAGATCGTTGGAGCCGGCAAAGCGACCGGCAAACTCCCCCAGCGACAGATCGCGCGTCAGCCAAAAGCGGCGGACGGCATCGCGGAAGTGGTCGTTCCACTCGGCAAACAGCGGCGGGAAGTTCCCCACCTGATAGCCGCCCTCGCCGATGTCCCAGGGCTCCGCAATCAGCTTCACCTTTGAAAGCACCGGACAGTTTTTGATGGCCTCAAACAGCGGCGCCTGCTGGCTGAACGCCGGGGTGCGCCCCATTACCGGCGCCAGGTCGAAACGAAAACCGTCCACGTGGAACGTCTCAACCCAGTATTTCAGGCACGCGTACGCGTAATGCGTAACGGCCGGATGACTGAGGTTGAGGGTGTTACCGCACCCGGTCCAGTTCTCGTAATCGCCGTCGTCCCTGATCCAATAATAGCTACGGTTATCGATTCCGCGCTGTGAGAGCGTCGGGCCATCAAGATCGCTTTCTGCACTGTGGTTCAACACCACGTCCAGAATGACCTCGATACCCGCCGCGTGAAGCGCCTTCACCGCATCGCGAAACTCATCCCGCGCCTTCTCCGGATGCACCGCGTAGCGCGGGTCGAGGGCGAACATCGCCAGCGGGTTGTAGCCCCAGTAGTTGCTTAACCCAAGACGCTGCAGCCGCGGCTCGCTGGCAAAATGCGCCACGGGCAACAGCTCCAGGGCGGTGATCCCTAAGTGCTTCAGGTACGCGACCATCGTCGGATGCCCAAGCGCTTTGTAGGTACCGCGCATCTCTTTGGGGATTGACGGATGCAGATACGTCAGCCCTTTGACGTGGGCTTCATAAATAACGGTGTTGCCCCACGGCGTGCGCGGCGGGGCATCGTCTTCCCAGTCGTAGAGATCGTGTACCACCACGCTTTTGGGCGCGACGGGTGCGCTGTCGCGGTGGTCTGGTTCGCCGTAGCCAACGTGGAACAGCGAGTCGTCTTTAAACTCGCCGTCCACGCGGTGCGCACATGGGTCAATCAGCAGCTTCGCCGGGTTAAACCAGTGCCCCTGAGAGGGCTCCCAGGGGCCGTGTACGCGAAAACCGTAGTGCATCCCCGGCCGTCCTCCGGGCAGGTAGCCATGCCAGGTATCCCCCGTGCGCGCCGGTAAATCGTAACGGTGTTCGTTACCTTCCCCGTCAAACACACAGAGTTCCACCCGCTCAGCATGGGCAGAAAAGAGCGTAAAGTTCACCCCCTTTCCGTCAAAACTCGCCCCGAGCGGTTCGGGTTTACCTGCCGAGAGCTGCGTCATTCTCCCTCCCGCACCAGCCAGATTGTGCTCAGCGGCGGCAGCGTCAGGCCAAGGGAGTTCGGACGACCGTGGCTTTCGATGGCGTCGCTCTGTACCAGGCCACCGTTACCGGCGTTGCTGCCGTGGTAGTGCATGGAGTCGGTGTTAAGGATTTCGCGCCATTTGCCCGGCTGGTTTATGCCGAAGCGGTAGTGTTCGCGCGGTATCGGCGTGAAGTTGCTGGCGACGATGATCTCGTTACCGGCTTTATCACGTCGTACAAAGACAAACACCGAGCGCTCGTGGTCGTCCACCACCAGCCACTCAAAGCCGTACGGATCGAAGTCCAGCTCGTGCAGCGCTTTGTGGTGGCGATAGGTCAGGTTCAGGTCGCGAACCAGACGCTGCACGCCGTGGTGCCAGTTGTCCGCGCCTTCCAGCAGATGCCAGTCAAGGCTGGTGTCGTGGTTCCATTCGCGCCCTTGCGCAAATTCGTTGCCCATAAACAGCAGCTTTTTGCCCGGGAAGGCGAACATCCAGCCGTAATAGGCGCGCAGGTTGGCAAACTTCTGCCACGCGTCCCCCGGCATGCGGTCGAGAACGGATTTCTTGCCGTGTACCACTTCATCGTGCGACAGCGGCAGCATGAAGTTTTCGGTGTAGTTGTAGAGCAGCCCGAAGGTGAGCTTATCGTGGTGATACTGACGATAAACCGGGTCAAGCTTCATGTAGTCGAGCGTGTCGTGCATCCAGCCGAGGTTCCACTTGTACCAGAAGCCCAGGCCGCCCATTGCCGGTGGACGGGAAACGCCCGGGAAGTCGGTTGACTCTTCAGCCATGGTCACGGCGCCTTCCACCTGCTCGCCGATGATGCGGTTGGTGTTGCGCAGAAACTCAATCGCTTCGAGGTTTTCACGCCCGCCATACTCGTTTGGGATCCACTCACCCTCTTTGCGGCTGTAGTCGCGGTAGATCATCGACGCCACCGCATCGACGCGCAGGGCATCAATGCCGAAACGTTCGATCCAGTACAGCGCGTTCCCGACCAGGTAGTTTGACACTTCACGGCGACCGTAGTTGTAGATCAGCGTGTTCCAGTCCTGGTGATAGCCTTCGCGCGGATCGCTGTGCTCGTACAGCTTCGTACCGTCAAACTCTGCCAGCGCAAAATCATCCGACGGGAAGTGGCCCGGCACCCAGTCGAGGATCACGTTCAGTCCGGCGGCGTGCGCGGCATCAATGAAATAGCGGAAGTCATCGCGCGTGCCGAAGCGGCGCGTAGGCGCATATAGCCCGGTCGGCTGATAGCCCCAGCTACCGTCGAACGGGTGTTCGTTGATTGGCAGCAGCTCCAGATGGGTAAAGCCCATCCATTTGGCGTACGGCACCAGCTGGTCCGCCAGCTCGCGATAGCTCAGCCAGAAGTTGTTATCGGTGTGGCGACGCCAGGAGCCGAGATGCACTTCATAGACGGAGATCGGCGCATCAAAGCGGTTGGCCTGCTTGCGCTCCTCGCTCTGGACAACCTTCTCCGGCAGGCCGCAAATCAGCGAGGCGGTATTCGGGCGCAGTTCGGCCTCAAAGGCGTACGGGTCGGATTTAATACGCAGCTTGCCGTTGGCATCGATCATCTCGAATTTGTAGAGCTGACCGTTGTGCGCGCCGGGGATAAACAGCTCCCAGATACCGGTTTCCCGGCGCAGGCGCATGGGGTGACGACGACCGTCCCAGTAGTTGAACTGCCCGACGACGGAGACGCGCTGGGCGTTTGGCGCCCATACGGCAAAGCGCGTGCCGGTGATACCGTCCATGGTATCCGCATGGGCACCCAGCGTTTCGTAGGGGCGTAAATGGGTCCCTTCGGACAGCAGCCAGGCGTCCATCTCTTTTAAGAGCGGGCCGAAGCTATAGGGATCATCAATCAGGTTTTGCTGACCGTGCCAGATAACGGCAAGCTGATAACGAAAAGGATTTTTACGGCGGGGCATGACGCCCGAGAAGAAGCCACGCGAGTCGAGGCATTCCAGATTACCCACCTTGCGGCCGGTTTTGGGTTCGATAACCCACACTTCTGTTGCATCCGGTAACAGCGCCCGAACTTCCAGTCCGGCCTCTGTACGGTGCATCCCTAGCACAGAAAAGGGGTCGGCAAAGTGACCCGCAATAAGCGCATTAATCACGTCTCTCGAAATACGATCGGACATGGTATTCATCCTGTTTTTTTATGTCGCCCTTTTTACGCGCTCCGGGACGACTTTTAATGTGACCTAAACGGTGCAGTTAATCCTCTCTGCTCCGCCCTACCCTCAGGTGAGAAATAAATCTTCCTTAAAGCATAGCCAACGTCGTGGGCCCTCCTGATAAAAAATAAGACATCTGCGTTTTACTCCATGTAGTACGCAAAAAAAGGGGGTGACATTCACCCCCGGTGTTTAACAAATTATTACGCCAGCTGGCGCAGCATGCGGCGCAGCGGCTCGGCGGCACCCCAAAGAAGCTGGTCGCCAACGGTGAACGCGGAGAGGTACTCCGGTCCCATGTTCAGCTTGCGCAGGCGGCCAACCGGAGTGGTCAGCGTGCCGGTGACGGCTGCCGGGGTCAGTTCGCGCATGGTGATATCGCGATCGTTTGGCACCACTTTCGCCCACGGGTTGTGCGCGGCCAGCAGCTCTTCCACGGTCGGAATAGACACATCTTTTTTCAGTTTAATGGTGAAAGCCTGGCTGTGGCAGCGCAGCGCGCCGATACGCACGCACAGACCGTCAACCGGAATGGTGTTCGCGGTGGCGAGGATTTTGTTGGTCTCAGCCTGGCCCTTCCACTCTTCGCGGGTCTGGCCGTTATCCAGCTGTTTGTCGATCCACGGGATCAGACCGCCGGCCAGCGGTACGCCAAAGTTATCCACCGGCAATTCGCCACTGCGGGTGAGCTGAGTGACTTTACGCTCGATATCGAGGATCGCGGACGCCGGGTTTGCCAGCTCGGTCGCGACGCTCTGGTGCAGCTGGCCCATCTGGGTCAGCAGCTCGCGCATATGACGCGCGCCGCCGCCGGACGCCGCCTGGTAGGTCGCTACGGAGACCCACTCCACCAGATCCTGTGCGAACAGGCCGCCGAGGGACATCAGCATCAGGCTGACGGTGCAGTTACCGCCAACAAACGTTTTCACGCCGTTGTTCAGGCCGTCGGTAATGACATCCTGGTTAACCGGGTCGAGAATGATGATGGCATCGTCTTTCATACGCAGCGAAGAGGCCGCGTCAATCCAGTAGCCCTGCCAGCCGCTTTCACGCAGCTTCGGATAAATTTCGTTGGTATAATCGCCGCCCTGGCAGGTCACAATAATGTCGAGTGCCTTCAGCGCTTCCAGATCGTAAGCATCCTGCAACGTGCCTGTGGTACCACCAAAGGACGGTGCAGCCTGGCCGAGCTGGGAAGTGGAGAAGAAGACCGGGCGGATGGCGTCGAAATCGCGCTCTTCAACCATGCGTTGCATGAGTACAGAGCCGACCATACCGCGCCAGCCGATAAAACCAACGTTTTTCATAGCATTTTTTTCCTGCAAGGGGTGTGTGCTGATTGTGCAAGCCAGTATTGAACTGGGATATGCTTCACATTACAAAATGCTGCCAAAGTCGCAAGCGAAATTAATCGATGATTGCCCGGCAATCAGAAAAAGTGCTAATCATCGCAATGACCACAATAAGTATCAGGGATAATTTAAGATGAGTGAAATCATTTCCGCAGCGGTTTTATTGATCCTGATTATGGATCCGCTCGGTAATCTGCCGATCTTCATGTCGGTGCTGAAGCACACCGAGCCGAAGCGCCGTCGGGCGATCATGATCCGCGAGCTGCTCATCGCCCTGCTGGTGATGTTTATCTTCCTGTTCGCCGGTGAAAAAATCCTCGCTTTCCTGAACTTACGCGCCGAAACGGTCTCCATTTCCGGCGGGATCATTTTGTTCCTGATTGCCATAAAGATGATTTTCCCGAGCGCGGAAGGCAGCAGCAGCGGCCTGCCTGCGGGTGAAGAACCGTTTATCGTGCCGCTGGCGATTCCGCTGGTCGCCGGGCCAACGATTCTGGCAACGCTGATGCTGCTGTCGCATCAGTACCCGAATCAGATGAGCCACCTGGTCATTGCCCTGCTGATCGCCTGGGGCGGGACATTTATTATTCTGCTGCAGTCGTCGCTGTTCCTGCGCCTGCTGGGCGAGAAAGGGGTGAACGCCCTCGAGCGCCTGATGGGGCTGATTCTGGTGATGATGGCGACGCAGATGTTCCTGGATGGGATCCGGGCATGGATGAAAGGGTGAAGATGTAAAAAAGCCGGGTGGCGCTTACGCTTACCCGGCCTACGGGACCTGATTTTTTTGTAGGTCGGGTAAGGCGAAGCCGCCACCCGACAAAATACGGTCTCGTTAGCTCAGCAGCGTAAACGCAATCATCCCGACAACCGCACCCGTCGTGCCGAGGATGGTTTCCATCAGCGTCCAGGTTTTGAGGGTTTGCGCTTCGGTTGCGCCGGTAAATTTACCGAACAGCCAGAAGCCTGCGTCGTTCACGTGAGAAACCACAATCGAACCGCCCGCGATACAGATAGAGAGCGCCGCCATCTGCGCGCCGGAGTAGTTCAGCTGTTCAATCACCGGCATCACCAGCCCCACCGCGGTTAAGCACGCCACGGTCGCGGAGCCCTGAATGATACGCACCGCCGCGGCCAGCACGAAGCAGGTGACCGCAATCGGCAGGCCCATTCCGGTCAGCGCTTCGCCCAGCGCCGGACCCACACCGGAATCCACCAGCACCTGCTTGAACACGCCGCCCGCCCCGATCACCAGCAGAATAATACCCGCCGGTTGTAGCGCGGCACCGCATATCTCCATCACGCGATCTTTTGGCATGCCCTGACGCATCGCCAGGCCGTAAATTGCCACCAGACACGCCACCAGGATCGCAGTGAATGGATGGCCAATAAATTCGAACCATTCGTAAGCGGTTGACCCCACCGGCACAAAGCGGGCAGCGATGGTTTTCAGGCCCACCAGCACCAGCGGCAGCAGGATCAGTGACAGACTGAAGCCGAAGGACGGCATTTTGCCCTCGCCCAGGTGCGGCTCGGAGATGTCATCCGGAATGTGCAGCTCAACGTAACGGCTAATGAAGTTGCCCCACAGCGGACCGGCGATAATCATCCCCGGGATCGCCGCACACAGGCCAATCAGGATCATCCAGCCAAAGTCAGCATGCATCTGGGAAGCCAGCAGCATCGGCGCAGGCCCCGGCAGCAGAAACGCCGCCGCCGCCGCCACGCCCGCAAACAGCGGAATGACCAGCTTCACGAGGTTGGTACCGGTATGGCGTGCCATGGAGAACGCCACGCTAATCAGCAGCACCACCGCCACTTCAAAGAACAGCGGCAGCGCGCAAATCAGACCAGCCAGACCAATCGCGTAGTGCGCACGGCTGTGTCCGAAGGATTTCAGCATCTTGACGGCAATCTGATCGACCGCGCCCGTCTCGTGCAAAATCTTGCCAAACATCGCGCCGAGCGCGACTACGATGGCCAGGAAGCCGAGCGTGCCGCCCATCCCTTTTTCCATCGTCGCCGCAATTTTGTCGAGCGGCATTCCGGAAAAGAGACCGGCACCAATAGAAACCACCATCAAAGCAACGAAGGCGTGCATACGTGCCTTCATCACTAAAAACAGCAGCAGCAATACGGAACCCACTGCTGTCAAAACTAGCGTTAATGTACTCAAAACTTACTGCCTTTTATTAATAACCTCGATGGTGCTGGCAACAACACCTTCCAGCGGCTGATCGATATCAACCACTAAGACATCCTGTTCGTCAGCCCCCGGCTCCTGCAACGCTTCGAACTGCGTTACCAGCATCTGGGTTTTGAAGAAGTGGCCTTTACGCGCCTTCAGGCGGCTTTCAATTACCCCGAAATCGCCTTTCAGGTAGATGAAAGAGAGGTTCGGGTTGCCATCGCGCAGCAGGTCGCGATAGGTTTTTTTCAGCGCGGAACAGACTATCAGGGAGACTTTATTGGTGCGCTGCATCGCGAACGCGGCATCATTCAGCGCCTGCAACCAGGGTTTGCGGTCGTCGTCATTCAGCGGCTCGCCGGAAGCCATTTTCATGATGTTGCTGCGCGGATGGAGGAAGTCACCATCAAGAAACGCAGCCTGGAGTTGATGCGCCACTTCGCTCGCCACGGCAGATTTACCGCTACCGGACACGCCCATCAGGACGTAAACGTGGTGATCGTGATTAGTCGTGCTCAAAGGGTGTCCCTCAGTCAATTGTTACGGGTAACAGTTATCGGTAACATTGTCCTGCCGGGGCATAAGAGAAGCAATATCCAAACGTGCGTGAAGTGAATAAGTGTGAGCTACTTCAAATTTGTCGGATTAAATAGATCCACCCGGTGACAAGGTGAAACCTAAATCTAACATTTTAGGGGTAACTGCCTCACCACGAATGCGCGCCAGCAGGCGTTCTGCACCAATGCGGCCCATGCGTTCACGCGGGGTCAGGACGCTTGCCAGACGCGGCTCCATCACCTGGCCAATGTCGTGGCCGTGGAAGCCGGCAATCGCCATATCATCCGGGATTTTTAAACCCAGACGCTGACACTCAAACGCGGCGCCGACCGCAAGGTCATCGTTGGTACAGAAAATACCGTCCAGTTGCGGATACTCGCGTCGCGCCTGACGCATCAGCTCAATACCCGACGTATAAGAGGAAGATTGCTCCACCATCACGCTGTACGGGGTTAAACCGGCGTCGAGCATCGCCTGCTCGTATCCCTTCTGTTTGATGATAGTACGTTCATCCAGACGCGCACCCAGATAGGCCACATGGCGATGACCGCGGGCGATGATCGCCGCCGTCATCTGACGCGCCGCTTCAAAGTTATCGAACCCCACGGCGATGTCGAGGCACGGCGACTGGCTGTCCATCAGCTCCACCACCGGAATGCCTGCCACTTCAATCATTTTCAGCGTGCGCGGGGTGTGAGTACGTTCCGTTAAAATCAGGCCGTCGATGTTCCAGGAAAGCATCGATTCAAGACGTTCCTCTTCCAGTTCCGGCTTGTACCCATAGTGGGCGAGCATGGTCTGATAACCAAAGGCATCGGTCACGCTTTCGATGCCACGCAGCACTTCAGCGAAAACCTGGTTGGTTAAGGAAGGAAGCAGGACGCCCACCGCACGGCTGGTCGCATTAGAGAGAATATCGGGCGCGCGGTTGGGGATATAACCCAGTTCATCAAGGGCGGCGGCAATCTTGCCACGCAACGCCACGGAAACCTGCTCCGGGTTACGTAAAAAACGGCTGACCGTCATTTTGGTCACACCGACGCGATCGGCGACATCCTGAAGTACGGGGCGTTTCTTTTTCATCGTCCTGAGAAATCTTGAAGTGAGAGATTTGCTCAGTTTATCACGGACAAAGCTCAACCTTCCCCGTTTAAAGGGAAGGTTGAGAAATTATTTAGACCGGCGGCAGATCAAACAGCAGAATTTCACTTTCGCTGTCGGCATGCACGGAGAGCGCCTGCTCATCCCAGACTGCCAGGCCATCGGCGGTGGTGGCTTTGGTGCCGTTGATGGACACCTCGCCTTTCACCACCTGGATCCACACGCGGCGGTTGGCGGCGATCTGGTGCACAGACTGTTCATCTTTCGCCAGCGCCCAGCGGTACAGCTCCATATCCTGATGCACTTTCAGGGAACCTTCACGCGCATCCGGGGAGAGCACCAGCTGTTTACCCTGTTTCGCATCGAAGCGGCGCTGTTCGTAGCGTGGCGTGATGCCGGTCTCTTCTGGAATGATCCAGATTTGATACAGGTGCAGTTTTTCCGTTTTGCTCGGGTTGTACTCAGAGTGACGCACCCCGGTCCCCGCGCTCATAATCTGGAACTCGCCCGCCGGAACCTGCTCTTTATTGCCCATGCTGTCCTGGTGCTCAACCGCCCCTTCCAGCACATAGGTCAGGATTTCCATGTCCTTGTGCGGGTGGGTACCGAAGCCCTGGCCTGCATCAATCACGTCGTCGTTAATGACGCGCAGCGCGGAGAAGCCCATGAAGTTCGGGTCGTAGTAGTCGGCAAACGAGAATGAATGCCATGAGTCCAGCCAGCCATGATTCGCGTGACCACGTTCGTTTGCTTTGCGTAAGTAGATCATTGTTTTCACCCTCAGTTCGTTTCGATGGAGTAAGTGTGGACGCAAACGCTCAGGGATCATAGAGGGTGAAAATTGACTCCTCTGTTCAAAAATTTAGAACAAGCACAAAGGAGCCATTTTTGCTTATCTGGCGAGGGTTACCGTGGCAGGGGAAGCCTGTTCGAAGGCCCGTTCAAGGATTTCCAGGTTCGTCAGAACGTCAGATTCCTTGACGTAATTCGGCGTGCCGCTGGAGAGGGTTTCATACAGCGCATCGTAGACGCGTCCATAATCGCCCGTTTCCGGCTTCAGCTCTTCCCTGACCGTCAGGCCCTCGTCGTTCACGTACTCCAGCACGCCCACGGAATCATCTGCCGCAAAGCCCGGTTCGCCCGGCATGATGTTGGCCTTCAGGCTGGTCTCCTGCTGGTCAATACCGTACTTGATAAAGGAGCCTTTCTTGCCGTGAACGATAAATTTCGGGTAGTCGATTTTCACCAGATGACTGGTTTTGACGATGGCTTTCAGGTCGCCGTAGAACAGCTGTGCTTCGAAGGTATCGTCCGGATTGGCCTTATTGCGCAGGCTGCGGATGTCGTACGCCACGTGGTCCGGGCGGCCAAACAGGGAGATGATCTGGTCCATGGTGTGTACGCCCAGACCGTAGAACGAACCGTCCTGCGGCAGGCCGGGTTTGGTTTCTGCCACAGGGCGGTAGTAATCGAAGTGGCTTTCGATTTCAACGATCTCGCCGAGCTTGCCGCTTTCGATTGCCTTTTTTGCCGTCAGGAAGCAGCTGTCAAAGCGACGGTTCTGGTACGGCGTGACGGTCAGGCCTTTGCTTTTCGCCAGCGCAAAGAGTTCCTTCGCTTCGGCGATGGTCGGGGTGAACGGTTTTTCCACCAGCACGTTTTTACCCGCTTCCAGCGCGCGTTTCGCGTAGTCAAAGTGGCTGTCGGCGTGGGTACAGACCACCACCAGCTTCACCTGCGGATCATTTAACACTTCATCAAGATCGCTGGTGAAATGAATATGGGAATACTGCGGAGACTGCTCTTCTGGCTTCGCGCGGCGGCGATAGATATGGGCCACGTGCCAGGTCTCTTTTCGGTTAAGAACATACGGAAGGTGGTAACGCGTGGTGCTTTTGCCAAATCCAATAAATGCACAATGTAGTGTCATGGCTCAGTCCTTTTGGAAGGTTACTGAGTCTAACCATAACAAAAAAAAAGCCAGCGAGAAGCTGGCTAAAGTAATACTGGAAGCAATGTGAGCAATGTCGTGCTTTCAGGTTCCCGTAGGAGGTCTTCCTGAATGCAGAGCAATAATAATCATTCTCATTCGCACTTGTCCAACACTTTTTGCAAAAAATAGCGATTGACTCAACTTTTAAAGTCACTGATGTTGGAAGGGACTTTTAAATGACTGAGGAACAAGGAATGAGTGAGATAGTGATACGCCACGCTGAACCGAAAGATTACGACGCCATTCGTCAGATCCACGCCCAGCCGGAGGTGTACCACAACACGCTACAGGTTCCTCATCCCTCAGAGCAGATGTGGCATGACCGGCTAACCGATCAGCCCGGTATCAAGCAGCTTGTCGCCTGTATTGATGATACCGTCGCCGGGCATCTGTGCATTGCCGTAGCCCAGCGTCCGCGCCGCAGCCACGTCGCCGATTTTGGAATTTGTGTGGGCGCGCAGTGGCAAAACCGGGGCGTCGCCAGCGCGCTGATACGCACCATGGTTGATATGTGCGACAACTGGCTGCGCGTCGACCGCATCGAGTTAACGGTGTTTGTCGATAACGCACCGGCAATCGCGGTGTACAAAAAGCACGGGTTTGAGATTGAAGGCACCGGCAGGCGCTACGCCCTGCGCAACGGCGAGTACGTGGACGCGTATTATATGGCGCGGATGAAGTAACCCCTCACCCCGACCCTCTCCCCGAAGGGGCGAGGGAGAAAAGACCGCACCGTGCAATCCCCTCTCCCCTATGGGGAGAGGGTTAGGGTGAGGGGAGCCCTCAATACCCCGCCGTTAAATCATCCACCGACCGCGGATCCGACGCGCCAAACAGTGCCCCGTCCGGCCCGACCATAATGCTCTGGGTGCTGCCCATCGCCTCCTTCACCGCCACCTTCTGCCCGCGCTGCTCAAGCAGCTTGAGGGTATCCGGGCTAAAGCCCTTCTCCACGCGCAACTCGTCCGGCAGCCACTGGTGATGGAAACGCGGCGCATTGGTCGCTTCGGCGACGTTCATCCCAAAGTCGATGCTGTTCACTACCATTTGCAACACGGTGGTGATAATCCGGCTCCCGCCCGGGCTGCCGGTCACCAGCCAGGTTTTGCCGTCTTTCACCACGATGGTGGGCGACATGGACGACAGCGGGCGCTTCTTCGGCCCGACCGCATTTGCATCGCCGCCGACCAGCCCGTAGACGTTCGGCACGCCCGGCTTGGCCGAGAAATCATCCATCTCGTTGTTCAGCAAAATACCGCTACTGCCCGCCACAATCCCGGTGCCGAAGGTGGTGTTAAGCGTGTAGGTCACCGCCACCGCGTTTCCGTCTTTGTCCACGACCGAGAAGTGGGTGGTCTGGTTACTTTCATACGGCGCCAGCTTGCCCGGGCGGATCTCGCTGGACGGTTTAGCCTTGTTGATGTCGATCTCATCGGCAATCGATTTGGCATAGGCTTTGTTGGTCAGCGCCTGCCACGGCACCTTCACGAAGTCCGGATCGCCAAGGTATTCCGAGCGGTCCGCGTAGGCGCGCTTTTCCGCCTCCGCCATCACCTGCATGGCATCGGCACTACCGAAGCCGAACTTGTGCATATCGAAGTTTTCCAGAATATTGAGGATCTGCACAATGTGAATGCCCCCGGAGGACGGCGGCGGCATGGAGAAGACTTCGTAGCCGCGATAGGTGCCGCTAATCGGCTCGCGCTCCACCGCCTTATATTCCGCCAGATCCGCTTTGGTGATCAGCCCGCCGTTCTTCTGCATCTCATCGGCAATCTGATCGGCAATCGGCCCCTTATAGAAGGCGTCCGGACCGTTTTCGGCAATCAGTTCGAGACTTTTTGCGAGGTTCTTCTGCACCAGCTTATCGCCCTTCTTCAGCGGCTCGCCGTCTTTCCAGAAGATAGCCTTGCTGTTTTCATGATTGGGAATAACTTCGCTGCCGTAGGTTTTGAGGTCGTCCGCCAGCGCGTCGTTGACGACGAAGCCGTCTCGCGCCAGCCTGATGGCAGGCTGCACCACTTTATTCAGCGGCAGCGTGCCGTATTTTTCCAGCGCCAGCGAGAACCCCGCAACGGTGCCCGGCGTGCCGGAGGCAAGGTGCGAGGTCAGGGATTTTTTACTGTCCGGATTGCCCTGATCGTCGAGGAACATATCGCGGGAGGCCTGATTCGGTGCCATCTCACGGAAGTCGATGGCCGTAGTTTTACCGTCTTTCGTGCGCAGCATCATAAACCCGCCGCCGCCCAGGTTCCCCGCCTGTGGATGCGTCACCGCCAGCGCGTACCCCACCGCGACCGCCGCATCCACCGCGTTTCCGCCCTGTTTAAGAATATCGACGCCCACCTGAGTTGCCAGCGCGTCAACCGAGGCCACCATGCCATGCGTCGCCCGCACGGGATGAAAAACATCCTCCTCCACGCCGTAAGAGACCGGAGGAGCGGCGGGCGGGTTGGCCGCCACGGTAAATGTGCCGCCTGCCATCAGCGCAGCGATGGCGACCCAGCGCAAAAAGGTTGGTTTCATCATTATTGTTCTCCAGGTGAAGGGGCCTATATTCCCCGCTTAAGCCTGGTTCACAACTCTTAAAAAATCATCGTTATGTCGGAATCAGGATAAACTTAAGAGAAGCCTCAAAGGAGGAGATAACCATGAAACGATTACCGATCCTGATAGCGCTGCTTCCGTTCGCCGCGCTCGCACAGCCGATAAACACGCTGAACAACCCGAACCAGCAGGGCTATGTCATTCCGAGCCAGCAGCGTATGCAGACGGAGATGATGAGCCAGCAACAGCAGCAGAAAGGGATGCTTAATCAGCAGTTAAAGACGCAGACTCAGGTGCAGCAGCAGCACCTGCAAAACCAGATGAACGCTAATACCCAGCGCGTGCAGCAGGGCCAGATGCGCGAGCAGCCGCTGTCAAACTCAAACGGTGGGATGTTAGGGGGCGGGGTGTCGCAAAGCAGCGGTCAGCAGCATATGCTGCCGACCCAGCAGAACGGCAGTATGCTTAATAAATAAAGTTCGGCCCGATCTGGTCAATCGCATCGGTACAGATGCTGTCCACGCCCCAGCGCAGCAGCTCGGCTGCACGCTGGGGTTTGTTGACGGTGTAGACCAGGATATGCAGACCGGCCTCTTTTAACAGCATCACGCGCGCTTCATCCAGCAGCTTATGGTTGAGGTGGATCGACACGCAACCTAAGCGGGCAGTCAGCGCGCGCCAGTCTTCTCGCCACTCATCCAGCAGCAGCCCGCGCGGCAACTCTGGTACGGCCGCCTGTGCCGCTTCCAGCGCGTCGATGTCAAACGACGACAGCAGCGGTACCGTCATCCCTTCCCACAGCTCACGCGCGGCCAGCGCGATGACTTTGCCCGTCAGCGGCCCGGTGCCGGTGGTCGGTTTGATTTCGATGTTAGCCATCATGCCGTGCTGGCGGCAGCGGTCCGCCACTTCCGCCAGCAGCGGCAGCGGTTCACCTTTGAATTCCCCGCTGAACCAGCTTCCGGCGTCCACCTTCAGCAGATCGCGCCACGGCAGTTCGCCCGCCACGCCCCAGCCGTTGCTGGTGCGTTCAAGGTTGTCGTCATGCAGCAGGAAAATTTCGCCGTCCTTCGACAGCTTGGCATCGAACTCGATCATCGTGTGGCCGTAGCGCGCGCCAGCGTCAATTGCCGCCAGGGTGTTTTCCGGCGCCAGTTTACCGCCGCCACGGTGGGCGACAATGTGGGGGTAAGGCCAGTTGCTCATACTCGTTGTCCTGTTTCACCGTCAAATAAGTGCAGGTGATTTTCCGGCATATGCAGCCACAGCGTGCTGCCTGCCTTCGGGCGCTCCTGATGCGGCAGGCGCACCACCAGCTTTTGTTCGCCCCAGCGTCCGTGCGCCAGGTTGTCTGCGCCCAGCATCTCCAGCGTGTCCATCACCAGCGGCACGCCGCCGTCCGCCTGAGACGTCAAACCAATATGCTCCGGGCGGATACCGAGCGTCATCTTACGCCCGGCGTAGCCACGATAGTACCAGTTGATCGGCAACGCCATCCCGCTTTCCAGCTCAAAATGGGTTCCTGCAGCATTGATCCGCCCGTCCAGCAGGTTCATCGCCGGGCTGCCGATAAAACTCGCCACAAAACGGCTGGCCGGTTTTTCGTAGACTTCCACCGGGGTGCCAATCTGCTCGGCGATGCCTTTGTTCATCACCATCACGCGCTGGGCGAGAGTCATGGCCTCTACCTGATCGTGGGTCACGTAGAGGGACGTGGTTTTCAGGCGGCGATGCAGCTGCTGTAGCTCAAGGCGCATCTGCACGCGCAGCTTGGCGTCGAGGTTTGACAGCGGTTCGTCGAACAGAAAGACCGCCGGGTCGCGCACGATGGCGCGCCCCATCGCCACGCGCTGACGCTGGCCGCCGGAAAGCTCGCGCGGGCGGCGCTTGAGCAGGCCGTCCAGCTCCAGAATGCGCGCGGCTTCTTTCACGCGCTCCTCGATATGGCCTTTGCCCATGCCGCGAATTTTCAGCCCCCAGGCCATGTTCTCTTCCACGCTCATGTGCGGATAGAGGGCGTAGTTCTGGAACACCATCGCGATGCCGCGATCTTTGGGTTCCATCTCGGTAACGCGCTGGCGGTCAATCCAGATATCCCCGGACGTCACGCGTTCCAGCCCCGCCACCATGCGCAGCAGCGTGGATTTCCCACAGCCGGACGGGCCGACCATGACGATAAATTCCCCGTCCGCCACGTCGAGCGTCAGCGGCTGAATGACCTGGGTTTTGCCGTCCCAGCTTTTGGTTACTGCCTGTAATTTTAAACCTGCCATCTTATTTCTCACTGTCCACTAAACCACGCACAAACGCACGCTGCATGGCTAAAACGATAACGACCGGGGGGATAAGGGTGAGCAGCATCGCCGCCATTACCTGGTTCCAGAGGGTGGTGCCTTCGCCGGTGGCGATCATGCCTTTGATGCCCGCCACGGCGGTGCCGAGGTTGACGTCCTGAACGATCAGCAGCGGCCACAGGTACTGGTTCCAGCCGTAGATAAAGGTGATCACAAACAGCGCCGCAAGGTTGGTTTTCGACAGCGGCAGCACGATGTCGCGGAAGAAGCGCATCGGCGAGGCGCCGTCAATACGCGCGGCTTCAATCAGCTCATCCGGCAGGGTCATAAAGAACTGGCGGAACAGGAAGGTGGCGGTCGCCGAGGCCATCAGCGGCAGGGTTAAGCCCGCGTAGCTGTCGAGCATCTTCAGGTTGGCGATCACTTCCACCGTCGGGAAGATACGCACCTCCACCGGCAGCATCAGAGTGATAAAAATCATCCAGAAAAACAGGTTACGCAGCGGAAAGCGGAACCAGACGATGGCGAAGGCCGAAAGCATCGACACCGTGATTTTGCCGACGGTGATGCCGAACGCCATGATGAAACTGTTGAGCATCATCAGCCAGAACGGCGCGCTGTTGGCCCCCACGCCCTGGGTCCAGATAGTTTTCATGTTCTCGAAAAGATGCCCGCCGGGGACGAGCGTCATCGGCGTGTCGAACACCGCTTTGGTGTCCAGCGTGGCGGCGACGAAGGCCACGTACAGCGGAAACAGGATGACGAGGATGCCCAGGATCAGCAGGGTATGGCTGAAAATCGTCAGCCCGCGACGGTTCTCAATCATTGGTAGCGCACCTTACTTTCAACATAGCGGAACTGCACCACCGTCAGGATGATGACGAGGAACATCAGCACCACGGACTGGGCGGCAGAGGCAGAGAGATCAAGCCCGGCAAAGCCTTCGCGGTAAATTTTATAAATCAGCGTGGTCGTCGCCTGTACCGGACCGCCCGCAGTGGCGGCGTCGATCACCGGGAAGGTGTCGAAGAAGGCGTACACCAGGTTTACCACCAGCAGGAAGAAACTCACCGGGGCGATCAGCGGCAGCGACAGTTTGAAGAAGCGACGAACGGGCCCTGCGCCGTCAATCGCGGCGGCCTCCACCAGCGAACGCGGGATAGACTGTAGCGCGGCGAAGAAAAACAGGAAGTTGTAGCTGATCTGCTTCCACACCGAGGCGAACACCACCAGGAACATGGCCTGACCGCTGTTCTGGGCGTGGTTCCAGTCATAGCCAAACTCGCCCAGGAAGTGGGTAATCAGCCCGCGCCCCGGGTTAAACAGGAAGATCCACAGCACGGCGGCCACGGCGGGAGCCACAGCGTAAGGCAGCAGCATCAGGGTCTGATACAGACGGCTGCCGCGCACTACGTAATCCACCAGCGCGGCGAAGAACAGCGACGCGACAAGACCGCTGACGGTGACCAGCGCGCTGAATTTGATCGTCGTCCAGAAGGAGTCCAGGTAGTAGCTGTCATGGAACAGCGCGGTAAAGTTGTCCAGCCCGACAAACTGGCTGGAAAGCCCGAACGGATCGACGCTTTGTACCGAGTACCACAGCGCTTCGCCCGCAGGCCAGATAAAGAAGATAACGGTGATGACCAGCTGCGGCGCGACCAGCAGGTACGGCAGCCAGCGGGAACGGAACACCGGACGGGATGATGACATAGGTTAGCTCAAGTAGGTTTTCGCCCCTCACCCCGGCCCTCTCCCCATAGGGGCGAGGGAGAAAAGACGGCTCCGTGCAGTCCCCTCTCCCCTATGGGGAGAGGGTTAGGGTGAGGGGTAAGATTTTAATTACGATTTCGTCGACTGCTCAAAGCGGCGTAACAGTTGGTTGCCGCGCTCTACCGCTGAATCCAGCGCCTGCTGAGGCGTTTTCTTCCCGGTCCAGACGCTTTCCAGCTCTTCATCAACGATGGTGCGGATCTGTGGCATGTTGCCCAGACGCAGGCCTTTGGTGAACGGCAACGGCGGCTTGTTCAGCATCTGACGCGTCGCGATGTCCGCGCCCGGGTTCTTGCTGTAGAAGCCCTGCTCCCGGGTCAGGTCGTACGCGGCTTTGGTGATCGGCAGGTAGCCGGTCTTCTGGTGCCACTCGGCGGCGTTTTCCGGCTTCGCCAGGAAGTCGAGGAACTCGGCCACGCCTTTGTAGGTGCCGTTGTCTTTACCCTGCATCACCCACAGGCTCGCCCCGCCGATGATGGCGTTCTGCGGCGCGCCTTTTACATCAGCGTCGTACGGCATCATGCCCACGCCGTAGTTGAATTTGGCGTAGTGACGAATGTCCGCCAGCGAACCGGAAGACGCGGTAGTAATGGCGCAGTCACCGTTGTAGAACTTCTCGGTGGATTCGTCTTTGCGCCCGAAATAGCTGAAGTCGCCCTTCTTGTTCAGATCGGCCAGCAGCGCGATGTGCTTCACCTGTTCCGGCTTGTTAAATTCCAGAACCGCGTCGGTGCCATCGAAGCCGTTGTTTTTGGTGGCAACCGGCAGGCCGTGCCAGGCGCTGAAGTTTTCAATCTGGATCCAGCCCTGCCAGCCGCTGGCGTAGCCGCACTTCATCCCCGCCGCTTTCAGCTTCGCGGTGTACTCCGCCAGATCCTGCCAGGTTTTTGGCGGCTGTTCCGGATCTAAACCGGCTTTTTTGAAGGCATCTTTGTTGTAGTACAGCACCGGCGTGGAGCTGTTAAACGGCTGAGACAGCAGGTGGCCGGTTTTAGAATCGGTGTAATAACCAGAAACGGTCGGCACGAACTGGGATTCGTCAAAGTTGATGCCCGCGTCTTTGAACACTTCATAGACCGGCTTGATGGCTTTGGAGGCCATCATGGTCGCGGTGCCGACTTCATAAACCTGTAACAGGGCTGGCGCATTGCCGGTACGGAAGGCGGCGATGCCCGCGCTCAGGCTCTGCTCGTAGTTGCCTTTGTACACCGGCACAATTTTGTAATCCGGGTGGGTGTCGTTGAAACGTTGCGCCAGGGAGTCAACCTCTTTACCCAACTCCCCTTCCATAGAATGCCAGAACGGAATGGTGGTCACAGCCATTGCGTTCGTCGCAAAAGCCAGACCGATTGCCAGACCCAAAGCTGTGTGTCGTAACGATGTCATTGTCATCTCTCTTATTATGCCGGATGCGCGATATCACGCGTTTTGTGCTCGCGAGGTAACATGACATGCTCGAATGACAGAAAAATAACTGTTTGTTTACAGATAGGTGACAGCCAGGCGTCAGAGGGATGATGGTTGTGTGAAGGGGTTAATATGAAAAAAAGCCGGGTGGCGGCTTCGCCTTACCCGGCCTACATGGTATCCGTAGGCCCGGTAAGCGCAGCGCCACCGGGCGATACAGACGGCTTAGCCGCCCAAATACGCGCTCCGCACCGCTTCGTTCGCCAGCAGCGCATCGCCGGTATCGGAGAGCACCACGCGGCCGTTCTCCAGCACGTAGCCACGGTCAGCGAGCTTCAGCGCCTGGTTGGCGTTCTGCTCGACGAGGAAGATGGTCATCCCCTCTTTGCGCAACTGCTCGATGGTGTCGAAAATCTGCTGAATGATGATAGGCGCCAGCCCGAGCGACGGTTCATCCAGCAGCAGCAGACGCGGCTGGCTCATCAGCGCGCGGCCAATCGCCAGCATCTGTTGCTCCCCGCCGGACATGGTGCCCGCGCGCTGAATTCGCCGCTCCCACAGGCGCGGGAAGAGTTCGTATACCCATTTGATGCGGGTCTGGTATTCATCCCGGTGGGCGAAGAAACCGCCCATCGCCAGGTTCTCTTCGACCGTCATGCGCGAGAACACGCGACGCCCTTCCGGGACGATCGCTACCGCTTCACGCATAATTTTAGCCGTCTGCCAGTCGGTAATATCTTTGCCGTCAAACACAATCCGCCCGCTGGTGGCGCGCGGATCGCCGCACAGGGTGCCGAGCAGCGTGGTTTTCCCCGCGCCGTTGGCGCCAATCAGGGTGACGATCTCGCCCTGATTGATATGCAGGCTGACGTCGTGCAGCGCCTGGATCTTGCCGTAGTGCGCATTGACCTTGTCGAACGTTAACATCGCTTTTTCCATCTTATGCCTCACCAAGGTATGCGCGGATCACGTCCGGGTTGCTGCGGATCTCTTCCGGCGTGCCGTTTGCCAGCGGCGTGCCCTGGTTAACCACGTAGATACGGTCCGAAATGCCCATCACCAGCTTCATGTCATGCTCAATCAGCAGGATGGTGGTGTCGTGATGATCGCGAAGCTCGGCAATCAGCTCGTCCAGCTCTTTGGTCTCTTTCGGGTTGAGGCCCGCCGCCGGTTCGTCGAGCATCAGGATCTCCGGCTGGGTCACCATGCAGCGCACGATCTCAAGGCGACGCTGGTCACCGTAGGCGAGGTTGCTCGCCTGACGGTTGGCGTGCTGGAGCAGGCCGATACGGTCGAGCCAGGTGGCGGCGCGATCGAGCGCCTCCTCCTGCGCGCGGCGGAAGGCCGGGGTTTTCAGCAGGCCGGAAAAGAGGCCGGTTTTGAGTTGCTGATGTTGCGCCACCAGCAGGTTCTCAATCACCGTCATCTCACGGAACAGACGCACGTGCTGGAAGGTACGCACCACGCCCATGCGGGCAATCTGCTGGCCCGGTAGCCCTTCGAGGTGCTGGTCGCGCAGCATGATGGTGCCACCTGTCGGCTTGTAAAAACCGGTCAGGCAGTTGAAGACTGTGGTTTTCCCTGCGCCGTTCGGGCCAATCAGGGAGACAATCTCTTTCTTATGCAGATCCAGATTCACGTTGTTGACCGCCAGCAGGCCACCAAAACGCATCATCAGACCGTTAACGGATAATAATGGCTGACTCATGCCTGCTCTCCTTTCGCTTCTGCGCTCTTAAGCTTCAGCTGTGGACGCGTCATCGGCAGCAGGCCCTGCGGACGCCAGATCATCATCAGCACCATCAAGCCACCCAGCATCAGCATGCTGTATTCGTTAAAGTCGCGCATCAGCTCGCGCGAGACCACCAGCAGGATGGCCGCGAGGATCACGGCGAACTGGGAACCCATCCCGCCGAGCACCACAATCGCCAGCACGAAGGCCGATTCGGCAAAGGTGAACGATTCCGGGCTGACGAAGCCCTGACGCGCGGCAAACAGCGTTCCGGCGAAACCGGCAAACGCGGCGCTGATGGTAAACGCGGTCAGCTTGATACGGGTCGGATTCAGGCCCAGGGAACGGCAGGCGATCTCATCCTCACGCAGCGCTTCCCATGCGCGGCCCAGCGGCATGCGCAGCAGACGGTTGATCACAAACAGGGTAATCACCACCAGCAGCAGCGCCACCAGGTAGAGCCAGATCACGCGGTCGGACGGGTCGTATTTGATGCCAAAGAAGTTGCTGAAGGTATCCCAGCCGCCTTCGCGGGCAGTACGGCTGAACTCCAGGCCGAAGAAGGTCGGTTTCGGGATCTGGCTGATGCCGTTCGGACCGCCGGTCACTTCGGTATTGTTGAGCAGCAGGATACGGACGATTTCACCGAAGCCTAAGGTCACAATCGCCAGGTAGTCACCGCGCAGGCGCAGCACCGGGAAGCCGAGCAGGAAGCCCGCGGCGGCAGAGACCAGCCCCGCCAGCGGCAAACAGGTCCAGAAGCCGAGGCCGTAATAATGGTTCAGCAGCGCGAAGGTGTACGCGCCGATGGCGTAGAACCCGCCGTAGCCCAGCACCAGCAGGCCAGACAGCCCCACCACCACGTTCAGACCCAGCCCCAGAATCACGTAGATCATGGTCAGGGTGGCAATATCCACCGTCCCGCGCGATACCATAAACGGCCACGCCACGGCAGCCACCAGCAGCGCCACAAGGAACAGCTTCTGTTTCACGGTTGTACCGTCGATCGCCGGAAGGATGAATTTCGGCCCGGAGACGTTCTTCAGCGTCTTCTGGAACAGCGGACGCAGCAGCTGGAACAGGAACACCACGCCAGTACCGATAAACACCCACTGCCAGCGGATATCGGGGGCGGTATCCACCACCAGCTTCGTGCCGTCCAGCCCTAACTGAACGCCCATAAAGACGCCCGCCAGGACGAAGAACATGGCGGCAGAAAGCAGCGCCATCGCAAAATGCATCGGTTTCATACTTTCTCTACCTCCGGACGGCCCAGAATACCGGTAGGCATCACCAGCAGAACCAGAATCAGCAGGGCAAACGACACCACATCTTTATATTCGGTGCTCAGGTACGCCGAGGAGAGCGCTTCGGCCACGCCCAAAATCAGGCCGCCAATCATCGCGCCCGGAATGCTGCCGATACCGCCCAGTACCGCGGCAGTGAAGGCTTTCATCCCGGCCATAAAGCCGATGTACGGGTTGATTACGCCGTAGAACTGGCCGAGCAACACGCCCGCCACCGCCGCCATCGCTGCACCGATCACGAAGGTCAGGGCAATCACGCGGTCGGTGTTGATCCCGAGCAAGCTCGCCATCTTCAGGTCTTCCGCGCAGGCGCGGCAGGCGCGTCCCATGCGGGAGTAGCGGATGAAAACGGTCAGGGCCAGCATCGCCAGGAAGGTCACAATCCAGATAACCAGCTGCATGGTGGTGACAGAGGCAGAGAAGTTTTCGCTGGCCCCCACAATCCACTGGCCGTTAAACAGGCTTGGCAGCGCCACGTCACGCGAACCTTCTGTCAGGCTGACGTAGTTTTGCAGGAAGATGGACATACCGATGGCGGAGATCAGCGCAATAAGGCGCTTGGAGCTGCGCACCGGCCGGTAGGCCACCCGTTCGATGCTCCAGCCGTAGGCGCTGGCAATCACAATCGCGCCGACAAACCCGGCGGCCACCAGCAACCAGCTGCTATCGATGCCCATCATCATCAACGCGGCGATGATCATAAAGGAGACGTAGCTACCGATCATGTACACCTCGCCGTGGGCGAAGTTGATCATGCCGATAATGCCGTAAACCATCGTGTAGCCGATGGCGATCAGCGCGTAGGTGCTTCCCAGCGTGACGCCGTTAAACATCTGCTGCAAAAAGTAGAGAAACTGCTCGGACATATGCAAACCTTTTTATATCCGCCCGGTAAACCGGGCGGTGGGATTATTATTTGGCGACCGAGGACGAACCGTCGGCGTGCCACTTAAAGACACCAAATTCAAATCCCTTCAGATCGCCTTTCTCATCCCAGTTCAGCGGCCCAATCACGGTGTTCGCCCCGTGTGCTTTTAAATCTTTCACCAGATCCAGCGGCTCTTTGCTGCCGGTGCGATCCATGGCCGTGGCCAGCGACTGCACGGCCGCGTAGGTGATCCAGACGTATGGGCCACTCGGATCTTTCTTCTGTGCCTTGAGCGCATCCACGATAGCTTTATTCGCCGGATCCTGGTCATAGCGTTTTGGCATCGTCACCAGCATGCCTTCGGCAGAATCGCCCGCGATGTTCGACAGGGAGGCATTACCGACGCCCTCAGGCCCCATAAACTGGGTTTTCAGACCGGTGGCGCGCGCCTGGCGCAACATCTGCCCCATTTCCGGGTAGTAGCCGCCGTAGTAAACGAAGTCGATATTCTCTTTTTGCAGGCGGGCGATCAGCGCGGAGAAGTCTTTCTCACCGGCGGTAATGCCGTCGAAGAAGACGATATTCGCCCCGCCTTTTTTCAGGCCGTCCTGTACGGAGCGCGCCAGGCCTTCACCGTACTGCTGTTTGTCATGAATGATGGCAATGCGCTGTGGCTTAACGGTTTCGAGGATGTATTTGGCGGCGGTTGGCCCCTGCGAGGAGTCCAGACCGGCGGTACGCATAATGTGCTGGTAACCGCGCTGGGTCAGTTCCGGGTTGGTGGCGCCCGGGGTGATCATCAGGATGCCTTCGTCTTCGTAGATATCAGACGCAGGCTGCGTGGAGGAGGAACACAGGTGCCCGATGACGTACTGGATACCGTCGTTAACGATTTTGTTGGCGACCGCGACGGCCTGTTTTGGATCGCAGGCGTCGTCATACTCTACGCCCACCAGCTTGTCGCCTTTGATGCCGCCTTTAGCATTGATATCTTTGATGGCCTGACGCGCGCCGTTGAACTCCATATCGCCCCACTGGGCAACGGGGCCGGACATCGCACCCACTACCGCAACTTTAATGTCGTCTGCCATAGCGGCATGCGAGATCGACAGTGCGACCATCCCCGCGATTAACGTCTTCGCGTTCCTTTTCATCTCAGAATCCCCATTCGTGAAGTGATGTTTATATTTTGTTTTATTATGGTTAAAAAGCATTCTGTACTTTTAATGAACAACGCTATTTTTACCAGTGCCTTTAATGGCTTAGCGCAGGTTTTTAACAAAAACCAGACTAATATCTCTATTTTTCAGTCGATTAAGCAAAGATAATATTCTGAAATCAGACGGAGATAAACAAATAAAAGCGCAGTTTGCAGCATAAAATAACGGTACAAAGCGCCGAATAAATCACTACCATTCAGGTTAAAATTCTGCTTATTTTTCGATCCATGTGTTTTCAAACTGCCCATCGCGTTGCCAAAAAACTAATCACCTGGTAAATGGGAAGAAAAAGAGAAAGTGCCTGAGCAATTAAATTGAGTACACTGGCCGTACTCTTTTTGATTTGGACAAGCAGCTAATGAAACTGACTATCGTGCGTCTGGTGACCTTTAGCGACCAGGATCATATCGACCTGGGCAAGATCTGGCCGGAATATTCCTCTTCATCGCTGGCCGTCGATGAGAACCACCGCATCTATGCCGCGCGCTTTAACGAGCGCCTGCTGGCCGCCGTCCGCGTAACGCTGAGCGGCACGGAAGGGGCGCTGGACTCCCTGCGCGTGCGCGACGTGACCCGTCGTCGCGGGGTCGGGCAGTATTTGATTGAAGAGGTGATCCGCGAAAACCCGAGCGTGACCTCCTGGTGGATGGCCGACGTGGGCGTAGAGGATCGCGGCGTAATGGCGGCGTTTATGCAGGCGTTAGGGTTTACGGCGCAGGCGAACGGGTGGGAGAAGCGCTAAAAGAAAGCCGGGTGGCGGCTGCGAGGTGCTCATTGTAGGCCCGGTAAGCGAAGCGCCACCGGGCAAAAGCGGGGCTGTGCGGCCTGATGCCCTCACCCCGGCCCTCTCCCACGGGGAGAGGGAGAAAACATTAAAAAAGGCAACTTACGTTGCCTTTTTGCTTTTATTTGGCGTCTGTCGCCGTGCCGTTGGCATGCCAGTCAAACACGCCGAACTCGAAGCCCTTCAGGTCGCCCTTCTCATCCCAGGACAGCGGCCCCATCACGGTTTCCACCGAGTTCGCTTTCAGCCAGGTGGCAATCTCCGCCGGATCGGCTGACTGGTTCAGGCCCGCTTGCAGAGACTGCAACGCTGCGTAAGTGGTCCAGACGAACGCACCGCTTGGATCCTGTTTCTTCGCCTTGATGGCATCTACAACAGGTTTGTTCGCAGGCACCTGGTCGTAGTTTTTCGGTTTGGTCACCAGCAGCCCTTCAGCAGACTCACCCGCGATGTTAGACAGGGAAACGTTCGCCACGCCTTCTGGCCCCATGAACTGTGTCTTCAGACCCGCCGCACGCGCCTGACGCAGGATCTGCCCCATTTCCGGGTGGTAGCCGCCGTAATAAACGAAATCAATATTTTCTTTCTTCAGACGCGCTACCAGAGTCGAGAAGTCTTTCTCACCGGCGGTGATACCGTCAAAGAACACCACGTTGGCGTTCGCTTTTTTCAGGTTATCCTGCACCGCACGGGCCAGGCCTTCGCCGTACTGCTGTTTGTCATGAACAATCGCGATGCGCTGCGGCTTCACTTTTTCCACGATGTATTTCGCGGCGGTTGGCCCCTGATCGGAGTCCAGACCGGTGGTACGCAGGATCAGCTTATAGCCGCGCGCGGTCAGCTCTGGTGCCGTCGCAGCCGGCGTGATCATCAGAATGCCTTCGTCTTCGTAGATGTCAGACGCGGGCTGGGTGGAAGAGGAGCACAGGTGACCGATAACGTATTTGATCCCGTCATTTACCACTTTGTTCGCCACCGCGACCGCCTGTTTCGGGTCACAGGCATCGTCATATTTTACGATTTGCAGCTTTTCGCCCTTGATGCCGCCCTTAGCATTAATGTCTGCAACCGCCTGTTCCGCGCCCGTAAATTCCTGGTCGCCGTACTGTGCTACCGGACCGGACATCGCGCCCACCACGGCCACTTTAATATCGGCCTGCGCCATTGTGCTGAATGCCAACGCGATACATCCTGCCAGTAACGCTTTACCCTTCATGTTCATCCTGAGATTCCCCATTATTATGGTTATAACGATTGTTGTGATGTTGTTGTGTAGCGCTTTATTTCAATTATAGGCGTGCTGTTCGCGCTTTTTCAGCATACTCTGCTAAAACATACCCCATTTTTATGATTTTGGAATAGCTAATTTGAAATGAAAATATGATAAGCCCGACTGTCATTTGAGCCGGGCTTTTGGCTTTATCGTGTCAGCGAGGCGGAAATAATATCCAGCGCTTTACGGAACTGCGCTTCGGGGATGGTGAGCGGGTAGAGGAAGCGGATAACATTGCCGTAGACGCCGCAACTCAAAAGCAGCAGCCCTTCGTTCAACGCGCGCTCCTGAACCTGACGGGTAAATTCCGGCGACGGCTGTCCGGTTTGCGGATCGGTAAATTCCACCGCCACCATCGAGCCCTGTCCACGGATATCGGCGATCCAGGGACAGCCATCCTTCGCTTTATTCAGCACCTCGACAAGATGATGGCCGAGATGAGACGCGCGCGTGCAGAGATCTTCCTCGTCAATCACGTCCAGCACCGCATGGGCCGCCGCAATCGCCAGCGGGTTACCCGCGTAGGTGCCGCCCAGTCCGCCCGGAGCGGGCGCGTCCATCACCTCTGCCCGGCCAGAGACGGCAGAGAGCGGCATTCCGCCCGCCAGGCTTTTCGCCATGGTGATCAGATCGGGCTTCACGCAGTGGTTTTCCATGGAGAATAGCTTGCCGGTACGGGCGAAGCCGGTTTGCACTTCGTCGGCAATCAGTAAAATCCCGTGGGTATCGCACAGGGCACGCAGCGCCTGCATAAAATCAGCGGGCGCGACGTTGAATCCGCCCTCGCCCTGGACCGGTTCAATAATGACTGCCGCCACCTGATCGGGCGCGATATCGGCTTTGAAGATGCGCTCCAGGCTTTTTAACGCTTCGGCGGTACTGACGCCGTGCAGGTTGTTGGGGAATTGCGCGTGGTACACCGAGCCGGGGAACGGGCCGAAGCCGAGCTTATAGGGCGCCACTTTGCCGGTCAGCGCCATGGTCATAAAGGTACGACCGTGGAACGCGCCGCCGAAGGTGATAAGGCCGGGACGTCTGGTGTACGCGCGGGCAATTTTCACCGCGTTTTCGACCGCTTCTGCACCGGTTGAGAAAAAGGCGGTTTTGGCTGGCCCCTCTATGGGTACGCGCTGGTTGATGCGCTCGGCAAGCGCCACATAACCTTCATAGGGGACGATCTGGTAAGCGGTATGGGTAAAGGCATGAAGCTGTTTTTCGATGGCGGCGATAACTTTAGAATGGCAATGCCCGGTATTCAGCACGGCGATCCCGGCGGCAAAATCAATATACTCGTTACCTTCTACATCCCACACCGTGGCGTTTTCGGCTTTATCGGCATAGAAGTTACACATGACGCCGATACCGCGCGGCGTCGCCTGTAAACGCCGGTCGTTCAGTTCGTTATTTTTCACCCTGTCACCCTCTGAAAGTCGCCTGCTTAGCGCATCAGTAAGTGTTTGCCAGGGGGAAGAAATTCGCCAGAGCGGGCGCTAAAAAAACAAAACCCCCAGACTCTCATCCAGGGGTTCTCGGTGTACTTCGCGGAAATTACGCTTCGATAGCGGCGCGAAGTTTTTTCATGGCGTTCTTCTCAAGCTGACGCACACGTTCAGCGGAGACGCCGTAGCGGTCGGCCAGTTCCTGCAACGTGGACTTGTTATCTTCGTCCAGCCAGCGGGCACGGATGATATCCTGGCTACGCTCGTCGAGGCCTTCCATCGCGAAGGTCAGCTTGTTTGCCGCCTGGTCTTCCCAGTTATCCTCTTCAATGCCGTCAGCAAAGTTAGAGGTTTTATCCTGCAGATACAGGACCGGGGCCATCGGCTGGCTGTCGGAGGCATCGTCGTCGGCAGACATATCAAACGTCATGTCCTGCGCGGCCATACGGGATTCCATCTCGCGGACGTCTTTGCTGGAAACGCCCAGCTCGCGCGCCACCATTTCCACTTCATCCTGATTGAACCAGCCCAGACGCTGCTTGGTTTTACGCAGGTTGAAGAACAGTTTGCGCTGCGCTTTCGTCGTGGCGACTTTCACAATACGCCAGTTACGCAGGACGTATTCGTGAATTTCCGCTTTGATCCAGTGCACGGCGAAGGAGACGAGTCGCACACCCACTTCCGGGTTGAAGCGACGTACCGCCTTCATCAGGCCAATGTTACCTTCCTGAATCAGGTCCGCCTGCGGCAGGCCGTAGCCCGCATAATTACGAGCAACGTGAACAACAAAGCGCAGGTGAGACAGGATCAGCGTTTTAGCTGCTTCCAGATCGCCCTGGTAATGCAGCTTTTCAGCAAGCTCCTTTTCTTCCTCAGCCGTTAACATCGGCCAGGTGTTCGCAGCCCGGATGTAAGATTCCAGGTTACCAACAGGGGCTAAAGCTAAAGTTTGCATTTCTTTGGTCATTCATTCCTCTCAATGTTTCTTCTGGTCCAGGTTGTCCCCGTCAGGCAACAACCATGCCAAAGCGTTTGAGCAACGAGATTAGCATTCACTCTTTTATCAGACAGTGATTTTATCCACAAGTTCCAGGTGCAACAGTGAATAAATTACGCACAAAATGTGACATGAAGATGATTACAGGGGAAGAGACAACAGGGACGCTTTCCCTGCAAGCGAACATCTCGGTGCAGGGAAAGATTATATCACGCTTTTATTAGTCGGGAGTAAAGTGGCGTAAATGTTGAACCGTTGCCAGCCATGCCGCCACCCAGCCGATCATGGAGCAGACCAGCAGCAACAGCAGGCACTCATCGAACCCTAAGCCACTGATATCAAACTTCGTTCCGAAAACCTGCGCCACCTCGGTGACGGCAGACGACAGCCGCATCACCAAAATTTCTGACAAAATCAATGAAAGAAATGCACCAGAAAAACCTAATAACGCGCCGCCATAGAGAAACGGGCGGAGGATGAAACCATCCGTTGCGCCAATCAGTTTCTGCACGTTGATGGTATCGCGACGGGCGAAGATGCTCAGGCGCACGCTGTTACCGATGACGAGGAACACCGCCGCCACCATCAGCACGCCGATCATCGCCGATACGCGCCCCACCAGCCCGGTCAGGGCGGCAAGACGGGCAAACCAGCTGTCGTCCATGCGCACTTCATCAATCCCATTGATGCGGGTAATGCGGTCGCGCAGGGTGTTGAGCGAATCGGTGCCCTGGAAATCGAGCTTCGGGATCACCACCGCCACGGCGGGCAGCGGGTTCTCTTCCAGCATATCCAGCGCGCCGCCGAACCCGGACCAGTTGCGGAATTCGCCCAGCGCTTCATCGCGGGAAAGATAGTTCACTTTCTCCACGCCCTGCTCGGCCTGAATCTGCCCCACTACCTGAGCCGCCGCGTTATCGTCGAGGGCTTTATCCAGATAAACGGTAATCTGCGGCGACGGATAGTACTGGGACGCCGCCTGGTTCACGTTTTTGTAAACCATGTAGCAGACGCTGGGCAGCGTCAGGGAGATGGCAATCACCATCACCGTTAGGAACGTCGCCAGCGGTTTGCTTTTTAGATCCTGCAACGCGCCCTGGAAGGCGTAGCGCACCTGTTCGTTGAAGACGTTGGTTTTACGGGAGTTCGGTTTCGGTGTCGCTTTGGCACGCTTAGGCGCATGGCGATTGCCGTCCCCGCCGCCCTGAGGCTTGCGGAAACGGTCAAACCGGTTGCTGAACTGCCGAATCTGGTTCATTGCATCACGCTTATTCACCGTGGCCTCCGTGCAAATGCCCGTCGCTCAGGGTCAGCATGCGGTACGAACGGCGTGAGATAAGCCCCATGTCGTGCGTCGCCATCAGTACCGTGACCCCCACGCGGTTAAATTCCTCAAACAGACGCAGGATCCCTTCAGAGAGGGCATCGTCCAGGTTACCGGTCGGTTCATCCGCCAGCAAGACGGCAGGCTTGTTCACCACCGCACGGGCGATGCCCACGCGCTGCTGCTCACCGCCGGAGAGCTGGATCGGGAAGTTCTTCGCTTTGTCCAGCAGCCCGACCTTATCCAGCGCCGCCGAAACGCGACGGCGGATATCATCGTAACTGGCGCCGGCAATAATCAGCGGGATCGCGACGTTATCGAAAACCGTGCGATCCATCAGCAGGTGGTGATCCTGGAAAATCATGCCAATTTGACGACGCAGGAACGGCACTTCACGGTTCTTAAGACGGCTAATTTCATGGCCGCTGAACCAGATTTTCCCGGCACTTGGCCGCTCGATCCCACAGATCAGCTTGAGCAGGGTACTTTTCCCCGCGCCGGAATGGCCGGTCAGGAATGCCATCTCGCCTGGCTGGAGGTGGAATGTTACCCCCTGCAGCGCTTGTCTCCCGCCGAGATAGGCCTTGCTGACGTGTTCAAAGCGAATCATTGTTAGTCCTCTCGGGCAAATAGTGCCTCAATAAAGTCGTCCGCTTTAAACGGACGTAAATCCTCAATACGCTCGCCCACACCGATGTAACGGATAGGAATGCCGAACTGGTCGGCCATGGAGAAGATCACCCCGCCTTTCGCGGTGCCGTCCAGCTTGGTCAGCGTGATCCCGGTCAGTCCTACCGCTTCATTGAACAGCTTCGCCTGGCTGATGGCGTTCTGTCCGGTGCTGGCGTCGATAGTCAGCATAATTTCATGCGGTGCATCTTCGTCCAGCTTCTTCATGACGCGAACGATTTTCTTCAGCTCTTCCATCAGGTGCGATTTGTTCTGCAAACGCCCTGCGGTATCTGCAATCAGCACGTCCACGTTACGCGACTTCGCCGCCTGGATGGCATCGAAAATCACGGACGCGGAATCCGCGCCGGTGTGCTGGGCAATGACCGGAATATTGTTGCGCTGGCCCCACACCTGGAGCTGTTCCACCGCTGCCGCACGGAAGGTATCGCCCGCCGCCAGCATCACCGATTTGCCCTGCTGCTCAAACTGGCGCGCCAGCTTGCCGATGGTGGTGGTTTTACCCACGCCGTTTACGCCAACCATCAGAATAACAAAGGGCGTTTTGCCTTCAATATTAAGCGGTTCGTCAACTTTTGCGAGAATTTCACCCATCTCGTCTTTCAGCAGGCCGTACAGCGCCTCGGCGTCACGCAGCTGTTTGCGGTTCGCCCCTTCGGTCAGGTTGGCGATGATTTTCCGGGTGGTTTCCACGCCCACGTCCGCAATCAGCAGTTGCTCTTCCAGCTCCTCAAACAGATCGTCGTCGATCTTCTTGCCGCGGAACAGACTGATAAATCCGGAACCTAAGTTTTCTTTGGTTTTGAGCAGGCTGCGCTTCAGGCGCGCGAAGAAACCTTCTTTGGTCGGTTTTTCCTGCTCCTGAACGATCTCTTCTTCGGCCTGCTCTTCCACCGGCACGACGATGACCGCTTCTTCAGCCGCTTCCGCCGCCAGCGCCTGGGCCTCCAGCTCTTCGTCGGTCAGCTCAGGCTCAAGGGCCGCTTCTTCTTCCACCGCCTCAACAATTTCAACGGTTTCCGCTTCGGCCTGCCACTCTTCGGCAGAAACTTCTTCAGCTTTCACCTCTTCCGGCAGCGGCAGCGCTTCGTGTTCGATAGCGGCCTGCGGCGCTTCGGTAAGGGTTTCAACGATAACCGGCTCTGGTTTTTCGCTCTCCTGAACCTGTTCAGTAACCTCAACCACCTCTTCAGCAAAGGATTCAATCTCTTCTTTGCTGTGGGCTGGCTCTTCCGCTTCGACAACCGCAGCGGTTTCGACAGGCGTTTCAGGCTGTGACTGCTCTTCTACAACCTGCTGTTCTTCGGTTTTCTGTTCTGTTTCTTGCTCTTTTTCACCGAAACCCAACCAGGAAAAGAAGCCACGTTTTTTTTGTTTTGCCATTTGCGACTACACTCCTCGCGGCGCTATATACAGGGAAGCTAAAAAAATGATGAAATAGTCTAACACTTTACTTAATTGACATCACCGCCCGCAATCGCAGGGCATTGTTAACAGAGCTTTCCTGAGATGAAGAAACCCACCCGCGCCCCGGCCGGACAAATTCGCATTATCGGCGGTCAGTGGCGAGGCCGGAAATTACCGGTGCCGGACAGCCCCGGTTTACGCCCTACCACGGACCGCGTTCGCGAGACGCTGTTTAACTGGCTCGCCCCGTCAATGGTAGACGCCCATTGCCTGGACTGCTTCGCCGGAAGCGGTGCATTAGGGCTGGAAGCGCTGTCGCGCTATGCTGCGAGCGCCACGCTACTGGAGATGGAGCGCGGCGTCGCGCAGACGTTGCAGCAAAATTTGGCTACGCTGAAAGCAACCAACGCCAAAGTGGTGAATACCAACACGCTGAGCTTCCTCGCGCAACAGGGGACGCCGTTCAACGTGGTGTTTGTTGACCCGCCGTTCCGTAAAGGGCTGCTGGAAGAGACGCTATCCCTGCTGGAGCAAAATGGCTGGTTGGCGGACGACGCGCTGATTTACGTTGAAAGCGAAGTGGAAAATGGTCTGCCGCCCGTTCCCGTTCACTGGGATCTGCACCGCGAGAAGGTCGCCGGCCAGGTGGCTTATCGTCTGTATCACCGTCAGGCACAAGGAGGATCCGATGCCAGTACTGATTAACGTAGGGCGCTTGCTGATGCTGGGCGTCTGGGCATTTTTGATTTTGAATCTGGTGCACCCGTTCCCGCGTCCGCTGAATATCTTCATTAACGTGGCGCTGATTTTTACCGCGTTCATGCATGCCTTGCAGATGGTGATGCTGAAAAACGGACTGCCGAAAGATAGCCCACCGATGACCGGCTGGCAGCAGCTGCGGGTGTTTATTTTCGGCGTATTTGAGCTGCTGGTGTGGATGAAGAAGTTTAAGGCGCAGGTGAAGAAGTAAGGTGCGGCCTGATGCCCTCACCCTATCCCTCTCCCCTTCGGGGAGAGGGCCGGGGTGAGGGGAAAATTACTGCTCCGGTTCAAACCCTTCAAACCGCGACCCTTTGTAGCTCAGCGTGCCTTTCTCCCCCACCGTCAGCTGGTGGTACTGCTGCGCCTCCAGTCGGAAGGTCATCTCCAGCCCGCCGGTTTCCGGCTTAAAGCTCGCTTCATAGCGCATCGTTGTGCCCGCAGGCGTCACCTGCTGCTGGCGGGATCGGCGGTCATTAAGCGGTTTCTCGCGCTTGTTCGTCACCACCACGCGCTTTTGCATCAGCGGTGCGGCATCGTTGTCGGCCTTCTCACGGCGCTGCTGCACGAAGCGAAACGAGGCGGCAATGACGATAATCGCCAGCACGACAATAAAAAACAGCGGCATCTTGCTCATTGAAAAATCCCATCAGATTATGCGGAATTCAGGATACCTCGCCTGCCCCGGCATTGCCAAACGCCCGCTCGCGTCACTACACTGGATCAGAAACTGATCATTCAGCCTCAACAGTTACAGGGAGTTAATATGCTTTGGTCATTTATCGCTGTCTGTTTTTCCGCATGGCTTTACGTCGATGCGTCTTACCGTGGCCCAGCCTGGCAGCGCTGGTTGTTTAAACCCGTCACGCTATTGCTCCTGCTGTTGCTTGCCTGGCAGGCACCGATGTTTAACGCCATCAGCTATCTTGTCCTCGCGGGGCTGTGTGCGTCCCTGATTGGCGATGCCTTAACCCTACTGCCGCGCCAGCGTCTGCTGTACGCCGTGGGGGCATTCTTCCTGTCGCATCTGCTCTATACCATCTACTTTGCCAGCCAGATGACGCTCTCCATCTTCTGGCCGCTGCCGCTGGTGCTGCTGGTGATTGGCGCCCTGCTGATCGCGGTGATCTGGTCGCGTCTGGAAGAGATGCGTCTGCCGGTGTGTACGTTTATCGCCATGACGCTGGTGATGGTGTGGCTGGCGGGCGAGCTGTGGTTCTTCCGTCCGACAGCGCCTGCGATGTCCGCGTTCTTCGGTGCCGCACTGTTGCTTTTGGGTAACATCGTCTGGTTGGGCAGCCACTATCGCCGCCGCTTCCGTGCGGATAATGCGATTTCTGCCGCCTGTTACTTTGCCGGACACTTCCTGATTGTGCGTTCGCTGTATATCTAAATAACGCTTGACTCTGGAGTCGACTCCAGAGTGTATGCTGCGGTTAATGAGAAAATTATCATTACCGGAGACTGCCATGTCGACTCCAGAAATACCTAAAAAAGTTCCCAAATTCTCGGCACTTAAGCTCAGCCCGGTTCCGCCAAAAGAGGACTGCTGCTGCGAGGGCGCATGCGAAACGCAAACTCAAACGCTGCCTGAAAGCGGCAATCACTACAGCTGGGTCGTCAACGGCATGGACTGCGCGGCCTGCGCCCGCAAAGTGGAAAACGCGGTGAAGCAGGTGCCGGGTGTGAACCACGTTCAGGTGCTGTTCGCCACTGAAAAGCTGCTGGTCAGCGCCGAAAACGACGTCAGCAGACAGGTTGAAGCCGCCGTCAGCAAAGCGGGTTATACCCTGCGCAGCGAAACGGCGCCCGCAGAAAAAACGTCTCCGCTAAAAGAAAATCTGCCCCTTATCACCCTCATCATCATGATGGCCCTGAGCTGGGGGCTGGAGCAGATCAACCACCCGTTCGGCAACCTGGCGTTTATCGCCACCACGCTGGTTGGCCTGTTCCCGATTGCCCGTCAGGCGCTGCGTCTGATGAGAAGCGGCAGCTGGTTTGCCATCGAAACGCTGATGAGCGTGGCGGCTATCGGGGCGCTGTTTATTGGCGCGACGGCGGAAGCGGCGATGGTGCTGCTGCTGTTCTTAATTGGCGAACGCCTTGAGGGCTGGGCGGCGAGCCGGGCGCGTAAAGGGGTGAGCGCGCTGATGGCGCTAAAGCCGGAAACCGCCACGCGGGTTATTGATGGTCAGCGTGAAACGGTCGCCATCAACACCCTGCGCCCGGGTGACGTGATTGAAGTGCCCGCAGGCGGACGTCTGCCAGCCGATGGGGCCCTCGTTACCGCCACCGCAAGTTTTGACGAAAGTGCCCTGACCGGGGAATCCATCCCGGTTGCGCGCGCGGCGGGTGAAAAGGTGCCTGCGGGTGCCACCAGCGTCGACCGACTGGTGCAGTTGACGGTCCTTTCCGAACCGGGCGACAGCGCCATCGACCGCATCCTCAGGCTGATTGAAGAGGCCGAGGAGCGCCGCGCGCCGGTAGAACGCTTTATCGATCGCTTCAGCCGGATTTACACCCCCGCCATCATGCTGGTGGCGCTGCTGGTCACCGTCGTCCCGCCGCTGTTCTTCGGCGCACCGTGGGAGGGCTGGATTTACAAAGGGCTGACGCTGCTGCTGATCGGCTGTCCGTGTGCGCTGGTGATCTCCACCCCGGCGGCGATTACCTCCGGGCTGGCGGCGGCGGCACGTCGCGGGGCGCTGATTAAGGGCGGCGCGGCGCTGGAGCAACTGAGTCAGGTCCAGCACATCGCCTTCGATAAAACCGGCACGCTGACCGTCGGCAAGCCGCAGGTGACCGGCGTGTATCCGCAGGACATCAGTGAAGACGCCCTGCTGACGCTGGCCGCTGCCGTGGAGCAGGGCTCCACCCACCCTCTGGCGCAGGCGATTGTGCGTGAAGCGAAGGGCCGCGGGCTGAACATCCCTCCGGCAACGGCCCAGCGAGCGCTGGTCGGGTCAGGGATTGAAGCTGTGGTCGAAGGCAAAAAAGTGCTGATCGCCGCGGCGGACGCGCGCTCTACTCCACAGGTTGAGGCGCTGGAGCAGGCCGGGCAGACGGTCGTTACCGTGATGCAGGACGGTGTGTCGATGGGCATGCTGGCGCTGCGCGACACCCTGCGTGACGATGCGAAAGACGCCGTCGACGCGCTACACAGGCTGGGAGTACAGGGCGTGATCCTGACCGGCGATAATCCGCGCGCGGCGGCGGCGATTGCAGGCGAGCTGGGGCTGGAGTTTAAGGCCGGATTGTTGCCTGCGGATAAAGTCAGCGCGGTAACCGAGCTGAACAGCAACGCCCCGCTGGCGATGGTCGGGGACGGAATAAACGATGCCCCGGCAATGAAAGCTTCCACCATCGGCATTGCGATGGGCAGCGGCACCGACGTGGCGCTGGAGACCGCCGACGCGGCGCTGACGCACAACCGCCTGACCGGGCTGGCGCAGATGATAGAACTTGCGCGGGCGACGCGCGCCAATATTCGGCAGAACATCGGCATTGCGCTGGGTCTGAAGGGGATTTTCCTGATCACCACGCTGCTCGGCATGACCGGACTGTGGCTGGCGGTACTGGCGGATACGGGGGCGACGGTGCTAGTTACGGCGAACGCGTTGCGGTTGTTGCGTCAAAGGTAAAAGTGAAACGGCAACCGGGTTGCCGTTTCTCGTGTTTACCCCCTCTCCCCGCGGGAGAGGGCCGGGGTGAGGGCATCAGGCCGCACGCGTCACTGCATTCCTAACAGCCCCGGCAACCACAATGAAATCGCCGGAATGTACGTCACCATCCCCAGCACGACCAGCAACATACCGTAAAACGGCAGCATCGCCCGCACCACGTGTTCGATCTTCTGCTTACTCACCGCACTCGCCACAAACAGCACCGACCCGACCGGCGGCGTGATCAGCCCAATTCCCAGGTTAACCATCATGATCATCCCAAAATGCACCGGGTCGATACCCAGTGCATTGGTCACCGGCAGCAGCACCGGCGTCAGGATCAGGATGATCGGCGCCATGTCCATCAGCGTGCCAATCAGCAGCAGCATGATGTTGAGGTACATGAGGATCACGTACTTGTTATCGGAGAGCGATGTGAAGAATTCGGTGATGCGCATCGGCAGTTGCATGTAGGTCATCACCGCCCCAAACGCCGCGGCAAAGCCGATTAAAATCATCACGATGGTGACGGTTTTCACCGTGCGGCACATCAGCTTCGGCAGTTCGCTCCACTTGTAGTCGCGGTAGATAAACATGGTGACGAAGAACGCCCACAGGCAGGCCACGGCGGCAGATTCGGTGGCGGTAAAAATCCCGGACAAGATCCCGCCGAGGATAATCACCACCGTCATCAGCCCCCACAGGGCATCGAGCATAATTTTCAGCGCCTGCCTGAACGGGATTTTGTCCCCCTTCGGGTAGCCGCGCTTGCGGGCGAAGCACAGGCAGAGCACCATCAGGCTCACCCCCAGCAGCAGGCCCGGCAGCACGCCCGCGATAAACAGCGTGGCGATGGAGACCGTTCCCCCCGCCGCCAGGGAGTAAATCACCGAGTTGTGGCTGGGCGGGATCAGAATCGCCTGCACCGACCCGCTGGCCGTCACCGCCGCCGCGTATTCGCGCGGATAACCCTTCTTCTCCATCTCCGGGATCATCACGCTGCCGATAGACGCCGTATCCGCCACCGACGAGCCGGAAATCGCGCCGAAGAACGTCGAGGCGACAATGTTCACCAGCGACAGCCCACCGCGGATAAAGCCGACGAACACGTAGGCGAAATTCACCAGCCGTCGGGCAATGCCCCCTTCCGCCATGATCGCCCCGGCAAGAATGAAGAACGGGATTGCCAGCAGGGTAAATTTATTGACCCCGCTGGTGATCTGGATCATCAGCGCCTCCAGCGGCAGGTCAATCCACAGCGCGCCCGCCACGGCGCTTAAGCCGACGGCGAAGGCCACCGGCATCCCCAGCGCCAGCAAAATGGCGAGGGTGAATAACAAAACAAAAGCATCCATTGTTCACCCCTTAACTGTGATTGCCGATCAGCACGACCGGACGGTTTTCCTGCGAGCCAAACAGCAGGCGTTCAAGCACAAACAGGATCAAAATGGCCGACCCGACAGGCAGAGGCAGATAGCTTTCGCCGGAGGTCAAGAGCGGAAACTCCGCCACCGGCTGCTCCCACAGCTCAACGCACAGCCAGTAGCTGTACCAGCACATCAGGCCAGAAATAAGCAGCATCAGCAGATCCACTACCCGCGCGCACAGCCTTTGCAGCGACGCGGGCAGGCGGTCGGTAAGCATGTTGACCGCAATATGCGACCCGGCGCGGTAGCTCACCGCCGCGCCGATGAAGGTAAACGTCACCATGCAGATAATGGCGATCGGCTCCGGCCAGGATTCGCCGCGATTGAGCACGTAGCGTGAGAAGATGCCGATGGGGATGACAATCGTCATCACCAGCAGCGAGAGACCCGCCACCGCCATGGCGAGCAGGTACAGACGATCCATCCACTTCAGGTAGAGTTCGGACATACGTACTCCGGATTACTGAACGTCAGCGATGGCTTTCATCAGATCCTGATGCTTGTCGCCATACTGCGCGCGCACCGGCTCAGTGGCTTTGATGAACACCGTTTTGTCGATATCGTGGAACTTCACGCCGCCAGCCTTCATTTTTGCCAGCGCCTGGTCGTTATACGCATTCCACAGCTTGCGCTGCTCGAACTGCGCTTCGCGGGCCAGCGTCAGGATCTTTTGCTGTTCGTCAGCGCTCAGTTTGTCCCATTTCACTTTGGAGTAGAGCAGCATTTCCGGAGTGATAAAGTGGCCGCTCAGCGTGTAGTTTTTGGCGATCGGCATGTAGTTGTGGGCGATAAAGGTTGGCGGGTTGTTCTCCGCGCCATCGATCACCCCGGTCTGCATGCCGCTGTAAACCTCGCTGACGCCCATCGCCACCGAGTTCGCCCCCATCGCTTTCAGCGTGGCCAGCGCCACCGGGCTACCCTGAACGCGGATCTTCTTCCCTTTCAGGTCTTCCGGTTTAACGATTGGCTCTTTGGTGATCAGGTTGCGGGTGCCGGAATCCATCCAGCCGAGGAAGACCAGGCGCGATTTCGGGTTGGCGGTCAGCTTGTCGCCAATCTGCTTGCCGATATCCCCGTCGATCACCTTGTGCATGTGGTCTTCATCGCGGAATACGTAGGGCAGCGTAAACACTTCGATATCCGGCAGGATGGCGGCAACCGGCGCCATAGAGACGCGGATCATGTCTATCGCCCCCATCTGCGCCTGCTCAATCATCTGCTTTTCATCCCCCAGCACGCCGCCGGGGAAGACCTTAATCTCCAGCTTGCCATCGGTTTGTTGTTTGAGTTTTTCACCCATCTGCTGAACCGCCACCACGTTCGGGTAGCCTTCAGGATGCACATCGGCGGCTTTGATGGTCTGGGCAGAAACGGTGCAGGCAAAAGCAGACAGGCACAGAGCAGCCAGTAACGGCTTGAGGGTCGTTTTCATTGAGTCAACTCCAGGGTAGTGAAATAAGCGTTAAAACGATGTTTTAGTTTTTGACGTTTAAAAATTAGACTACGGCTGGAAAAAGGAGGGTGAAGCGCCTCACAAAAAGCGCGAAATTTTGAAACGATGGTTTAGAAAGGTTTTCGCCCTCTCACTTTGGGAGAGGGTTCCCCACAAATTAATGCGAGCACTGAGCAATCCCCTCGCCCCTCCGGGGAGAGGGTTAGGGTGAGGGCTTACCCCTTACGAATCAAATACCGGTACGGCAAGGTCTCGGTTTGCTGCGCTACCAGTTCATGTTCCATAAAGGTACAAAAACCGGGAATATCGCGGGTAGTGGCCGGGTCATCGGCGACGATCAGCAGCGTTTCGCCGCTCTGCATGTTACGGACGGTCTTACGCACCATCATTACCGGCTCCGGGCAACGGAGGCCCTGAGCATCAAGCGTGTGGTCTGGGCTGGAAAACAGGTCAGTCATGTTCTTCTCGTTCAGGTAAAAACGGCTGTAGTTTACGCCCCGCTATCGCCAATGCAAACCAGGTTAACGATTGCGTGAAAATTAGCCATTGCAAAGTGTCGTCAAAGCAGTATCATGCGGCGGCTTTATTGGGTTCCCTCACCCCAAATATTAATCAAAAAGGTACAATATGAACTCCTTTACACAATCGCAACGCGTCAAGGCGTTGTTCTGGCTTTCGCTATTTCATCTGCTGGTGATCATCTCCAGTAACTATCTGGTACAGCTCCCCATCTCCATTTTTGGTTTCCATACCACCTGGGGCGCGTTCAGTTTCCCGTTTATTTTCCTTGCGACGGATTTAACCGTGCGTATTTTTGGCGCACCGCTGGCGCGGCGGATTATTTTTGCGGTGATGATCCCGGCACTGTTTGTCTCCTACGCCATCTCCTCGCTGTTTTACATGGGAAGCTGGCAGGGCTTCGAAGCGCTGACGCACTTCAACCTGTTCGTCGCGCGTATTGCCGCCGCCAGCTTTATGGCCTATGCCCTGGGGCAGATCCTCGATGTCCACGTGTTTAACCGCCTGCGTCAGAACCATCGCTGGTGGATGGCACCAACGGCTTCCACGCTGTTCGGTAACGTGAGCGATACGCTGGCCTTCTTCTTCATTGCCTTCTGGCGCAGCCCGGACGCCTTCATGGCAGAACACTGGATGGAAATCGCTCTGGTGGACTACGCCTTTAAGGTGCTTATCAGCCTGGTCTTCTTCCTGCCGATGTACGGCGTGCTGTTGAATATGCTGCTGAAAAGACTGGCAGATAAATCTGAAATCTCCGCATTGCAGGCAGGTTAAGGGTTCGCTTTATCAGTTGTGATAAGATGAACGAATGAGCCGCTATGGCCGTTTATCGAAAGGAAGAAGTCAATGCGCAATCTGGTTAAATATGTCGGGATTGGCCTGCTGGTTGTTGGCCTTGCAGCCTGTGATAACAGCGACACCAAAACGCCTGCTCAGGGCGCGTCAGCAGAAAGCAACGCCACCGGTCAGCCGGTGAGCCTGATGGATGGCAAACTCAGTTTCTCTCTGCCCGCGGACATGACCGATCAGAGCGGTAAGCTGGGCACCCAGGCGAACAACATGCACGTCTACTCCGATGCCACCGGGCAAAAAGCAGTCATTGTGATTGTCGGTGACGATACCAGCGAAGATCTGGGTGTGCTGTCCAAACGTCTGGAAGATCAGCAGCGCAGCCGCGACCCGCAGCTTCAGGTGGTGACCAATAAGTCTATCGAGCTGAAAGGCCACACGCTGCAACAGCTGGACAGCATCATCTCCGCCAAAGGCCAGACCGCTTACTCCTCCGTGGTTCTCGGCAAGGTAGATAATAAACTGCTGACCATGCAGATCACTCTGCCTGCAGATAATCAGCAAAAAGCGCAGGCAACCGCTGAAAACATCATTAACACCCTCGTGATCCAGTAATCGTTCACCAGGATGACGTGGCCTCCGTCGCTTGCGCCGGGGGCCATTTTTTTTCCATGACTTTAAGACTAACGCTCCAGACGAAGCGAATCCGGCGCACTACAATTAGCAAGCCCCCCGGAAAAAGGAATTCTTATGACTGCCAGCCCGCCCGACAAAGCCGGACTTCATATTTTATTAAAACTCGCCTGCCTGGTGGTTATCCTTGCGGGTATCCATGCGGCGGCGGATATCATTGTTCAGCTTCTGCTGGCGCTGTTTTTCGCCATCGTCCTCAACCCGCTGGTGACGTGGTTTTTACGCCGGGGCATCAGCCGCCCGGTCGCGATTACCATTGTGGTGATGGTGATGCTGGTTGTCCTGACGGCGCTGTTCGGCGTGCTCGCCGCCTCGCTGAGCGAATTTTCCACCATGCTGCCGCAGTACAATAAAGAGCTGACGCGCAAGCTGGTCGATCTCCAGCGCATGTTGCCGTTCGTGAATCTGCATATCTCACCGGAACGGATGCTGCGCCGGATGGATTCCGAGAAGGTGATGACCTACGCCACCACGTTGATGACCGGGCTTTCCGGGGCAATGGCCAGCATTCTGCTGCTGGTGATGACGGTGGTGTTTATGCTGTTCGAAGTGCGCCACGTGCCGTATAAGCTGCGTTTTGCCCTGAACAATCCGCAGATCCACATTGCCGGCTTGCATCGCGCGCTGAAGGGTGTGTCCAAATATCTGGCGCTGAAAACGCTGTTAAGCCTGTGGACCGGCGTGATCGTCTGGCTGGGGCTGGTGCTGCTGGACGTGCAGTTCGCGCTGATGTGGGGCGTGCTGGCGTTTTTACTGAACTACGTGCCCAATATCGGCGCGGTGCTTTCTGCCGTTCCGCCGATGATCCAGGCGTTCCTGTTTAACGGTTTTTATGAGTGCATGCTGGTAGGGGCGCTGTTCCTCGTCGTGCATATGGTGCTGGGCAATATTCTCGAACCGCGCATGATGGGTCACCGTCTGGGCATGTCGACGATGGTGGTGTTTTTATCGTTACTGATCTGGGGATGGCTGCTGGGACCGGTGGGCATGCTGCTCTCCGTGCCGCTCACCAGCGTCTGTAAAATCTGGATGGAAACCACGAAAGGAGGCAGTAAACTCGCCATTCTGCTGGGTCCGGGTCGGCCAAAAAGCCGTTTGCCGGGATAACCGGGTGGAAAGGGTTAAAAGTGACGTTTATTCGCCAGCGCGACGACAACATTGTACGATGTGCGCAGCAAATCGCGCTGGCGAAGAAAAAGTCACAGAAACAGGTTTATCGCGGACGCGCGTAGATGAAATTTACACTTACCCTTATCGACTGGCAGGCAAGAGCGCCAGGACTCAGCGATGCCGACGAATGGCAGGCATGGTCACGCCGGTCTGACGCCATCGATCCTGATGCACCGCTGGCGAAACTGACCGATCTGCCGATGATGACCGCCCGCCGCCTGAATTCAGGCAGCAAGCTGGCCGTCGATCTTGGCCTGATGATGCTGCGCAAACACCGCATCGACGCCGTCGTCTACAGCAGCCGTCACGGGGAGCTGGAACGCAATTTTCGTATTCTCCAGGCCCTGGCGGCAGATCAGCCCGTTTCCCCCACCGATTTTGCCATGTCGGTACACAACTCGGCGGTCGGCAATCTCACTATCGCCGCGCGTCAGCCTGTTGTCTCTTCGTCGGTTTCCGCCGGTATGGATACCTTCCAGCAGAGCTTATGCGAGGTGCTGAGTCTGCTACATGCGGGCTACTCACGCGTGTTGCTGGTAGATTTCGACGGTCTGCTGCCGGAGTTTTATCACGCCGGGCTGCCGCCGCAGATGCCCGTCTGGCCCTACGCGCTGGCGCTGGTAATTGAGGCCGGAAATACGCTCAGCTGTGAAACGCACGCCAACCGCAGGCCTGAAGAGCCCGCGCTGCCGCAAAGCCTGCAGTTCCTGCGCCATTACCTGCGGGACGAGCGCCAGTTTACCCTGCCGGGCGAGCGCCTGCTGTGGCAATGGACGCGCCAATGAGAGGGTTACGTTCCCGCCTCGATCGGGTATGGCGCATGCTGATGACCGGATTGTGCTTCGCCCTGTTCGGCCTCGGCGGGCTGACGCTGTCGCTGGTGTGGTTTAACCTGCTGCTGATTTTCCAGCGTGACCGCACCCAACGTCGCCGCCTGGCACGCCGCACTATTTCTGCCAGTTTCCGCCTGTTCCTCGCGGTGGTACGCGGTGTAGGGGTACTGGATTACCGTTTCAACAACCTGGACGTTTTGCGCGCCGAGCGGGGCTGTCTGGTGATTGCGAACCATCCCTCGCTGCTGGACTACGTTCTGCTGGCGTCGGTGATGAACGAAACCGACTGTCTGGTGAAAAGCGCGTTGCTGCGTAACCCGTTCGTCAGCGGCGTGATCCGCGCGGCGGACTATCTGATTAACAGCGAAGCCGACACGCTGCTTGCCGCAAGCCAGCAGCGTCTGGCCCAGGGCGACACCCTGCTTATCTTCCCCGAAGGCACCCGCACCCGGGTGGGGGAAGCCATTACCCTGCAGCGTGGGGCGGCGAATATCGCCGTTCGCTGCAACAGCGCCGTGCGCGTGGTGGTGATCCACTGTAGCGAACGGATGCTGGATAAACAGAGCAACTGGTATAACGTGCCCCCCAACAAACCTGTTTTCACCGTGGATGTTCGCGAACGCATCAACATTCATGATTTTTATGATGCGAGTCAGCACGAACCCGCGCTGGCAGCAAGGCAGTTAAACCGGCATATGCAGCATCAGTTAACAACCGGTCTTCAATCTTTGTCAGGAACGAAAGATGCAAGCGCTCTATCTTGAAATTAAGAATCTCATTATCTCTACGCTGAATCTGGAAGAACTTACCCCAGAGGATATTGATACAGACGCCGCGCTCTTTGGCGACGGCCTCGGTCTGGACTCAATCGACGCCCTTGAGCTGGGGCTGGCGGTAAAAAATCAGTACGGCGTAGTGCTTTCTGCCGAAAGTGACGAGATGCGTCAGCACTTCTATTCCGTTGCCACGCTCGCGGCTTTTATTCATCAACAACGCGCCTGAGAATGACCGCTATGACAGAACAACAAACGATTTATCAGGAAGTCTCTGCGCTTCTTATTACGCTGTTTGAAATCGCCCCGGAGGATATTACCCCTGAGGCACGGCTTTACGAGGATCTGGATCTCGACAGCATTGATGCCGTCGATATGGTAGTGCACCTGCAAAAGAAAACGGGCCATAAAATCAAGCCCGAAACCTTCAAAGCGGTGCGCACGGTGCAGGACGTCGTGGACGTTGTGGAACAGCTTCAGCGCGACGCGTAACGTGCGTTCGATTCCAGTTCTTCCCGCCCTGACGGGGCTGATGCTGCTGGCATGGCCGTTTTTGATCGGCTTCGGGCTGGCGAATAATAGCCTGCACGGGATACTGCCCGTGATGGCGCTGGTGCTGCTGTTACGCGTCTGCCAGGCCCGTCGGCAGGGCGGTCCCCTGCGTTATCTTTTCGTGAGCGTGGCGCTGGCTGGCATAGCGCTTTGCGCGGCGAGCTACGTCCTGCACGCGCACCAGTGGGTGCTGTTTTATCCGGTGGTGGTGAATCTGGTGATGCTGGTGGTGTTTGGTGGTTCGCTGTGGACGGCAATGCCTGTCGTTGAACGGCTGGCGCGCCTGCGTGAACCTGATCTCTCCCCTGTCGGGGTACGTTACACGCGCCGGGTTACCCAGGTCTGGTGCGGCTTTTTTATTATTAACGGGGCGATCGCGCTGTTTACCGTATTACACGCCGATATCCGTCTGTGGACGCTGTGGAACGGGATGATTGCCTATATCCTGATGGGCACGCTGATGGCCGGCGAGTGGCTGGTGCGACAACGGGTGATGAAAAACGATGCTTAACCCTCTCCCGCTTAGCCAGTGGCTCAGTGCGCCCCGCCCTGACGACACCCCTGTCGCCTGGCAGGACAACCATCTCTGGACGCTTGGCGATCTGCGCCACGACGTCACTCAGTTGGTCGACACGCTGCGTGATGAAGAAGGCGAGCGCTGGGCGCTGTGCATCGAAAACGGCTATCTGTTTATTGTCGCGCTGCTGGCGACGCTGCATGCGGGTAAAACGCCGGTCCTCCCTGGGCACAACCGGGCGGCGCAGCTTAACGAACTGCGGGCGCTGTTCAGCGGCGTCCTGAGCGACACCACGCTCGATTTTCAGGGGCGACAGCTGCGGGTGGCTTCCGCTCAGCGGGCAGGCCATCCCTTTTCACCGCTGCCTGCCATCGATGAGATGCGCACGATCGAGCTTTACACCTCCGGCTCGACCGGCACGCCGCAGCGGGTGAGTAAGCCGGTGGTCAGCCTGGATCGTGAGGCTCGTCTGCTGGCGGAACATTTTGGCGATCGTCTGGCAGGCTGTCACGTCGTCGCTTCCGTGGTGCTGCACCACCTGTATGGCCTGACGTTTCGTGTCGTCTTACCCATGGCGCTCGGCCTGCCGCTGCACGCCAGCCTGCTCAACTATGCCGAGCAGCTCTCTGCCCTTCCCGACGATAAACGCTATCTTTTCATCAGCAGTCCGGCGTTTCTCAAGCGGCTGGACGCGTCACTGACGCCGCCCCCCGTCAACCTACTCTTCTCCGCTGGCGGCGCGCTGCCCTGGCAGGAGGTCGCCGCGGTTCAGGCCTGGCTCAACGTCTGGCCGGATGAAATATACGGCAGCACAGAAACGGGGGTTATGGCCTGGCGCTACCGTCAGGAGGAAAGCATCCGCTGGCAGCCTTTCCCCGGCGTGACGTTTCACGGCGATCGCGTGACGTCGCCGCTGATCCCCGAGGCGGAGGGGGTCCTGCTGGATGATATCCTGCACTTCACGGCTGACGGGCAGTTCAGCCTCGTCGGGCGCCGCGGTCGGGTGGTCAAAATTGAAGATAAGCGCATTTCGCTCGATGACATTGAGCGCCGCCTGCTGGCGCTGGACGGCATCCGCGAAGCCGCCGCGCTGACGGTGACGCGCGGCGGGCGTCAGGGTATTGGCGTATTGCTGGTGCTGAATAAAGCGGTGCGTCAGCAACACGAACAGAGCAAAAAAGCGCAGGAGCTCGCCTGGCGTCGCGCCCTTCGCCCCTGGCTTGAACCGGTTGCCGTGCCGCGCTACTGGCGGATCGTTGATGAAATTCCGGTCAACAGCATGAACAAGCGCGTAACTGCGCAGCTACAGGAGTTGTTTCATGAAAATCCCTGAAATCGAACGCCGCGAGCCTGGCCCCGGGTATCTGGAGATAACCCTTTATCTTGATCCTGACCTGCTCTGGTTTAAGGGACATTTCGCCGTACAGCCGCTGCTGCCGGGCGTAGCCCAGCTCGACCGGGTGATGCATTACGCCGCCGCGCTGGCGCCGGGCTACCGTTTTCACAGTATTCAGAACGTAAAGTTCGCCGCCCCGCTGTTACCGGAGAACACGGTCACGCTGCTCCTTGCCTGGCAGCCCGAACGCCAGATGCTGACCTTTAGCTACCAGCGCCATGCGGGTAACGAGCGTCACACCGCCAGCAGCGGGAAGATTCGCTTATGTCAGTAACCTTCCGTCCCTGCGTCCTGATCCCGTGCTACAACCACGGGGCGATGATGGCTTCGGTGCTGGCGCGCCTGGCGCCTTTCGATCTGCCCTGTCTGGTGGTGGACGACGGCAGCGATGAAACCACGCGCCGCACGCTTGAAGCGCTGGCGGCGGATCGTCCGCAGGTCAAGCTGCTGCGCCTCGCCGAAAACAGCGGCAAAGGCGCGGCAGTGATGCAGGGGCTGAAAGCCTGTGCCGATCGCGGCTTCACCCACGCCGTTCAGGTGGACGCTGACGGCCAGCACGCTATTGAAGACATCCCCAAACTGCTGGCGCTGGCCGAACGCCATCCCGATGCGCTCATTTCCGGTCAGCCCGTTTATGATGACTCGATCCCCCGTTCGCGCCTGTACGGGCGCTGGATAACGCACGTCTGGGTCTGGATTGAAACCCTCTCCCTGCAACTGAAAGACAGCATGTGCGGGTTTCGCGTTTACCCGATAGCGCCGGTAATGCGCCTGGCGGCGGGCACGCCGCTCGGCAGGCGGATGGATTTTGATACTGAAGTGATGGTGCGCCTCTACTGGCAGGGCAACACGAGCTATTTTCTGCCCACCCGCGTGACCTATCCGCCGGACGGGGTATCCCATTTCGATGCCCTGAAAGACAACGTGCGCATCTCGTTGATGCATACCCGTCTGTTTCTCGGCATGCTGCCGCGCATTCCTTCCCTGCTGATGCGTCGCCGCTCGCAGCACTGGGCGCAGCAGCAGGAGGTGAAAGGATTATGGGGCATGCGCCTGATGCTGCGCGTCTGGCAGTTGCTGGGGCGAAAGGCGTTTACCATCCTGCTGTGGCCGGTTACGGCCGTCTACTGGCTGACCGCCCGCGCTGCGCGTCAGGCGTCGCAGCAGTGGCTGACGCGGGTTAAAACGGTGATGGCACAGCGGCAAATGCCGCAACCCGTACGGCTTAACAGTTTTTCCCACTTCCTGCGCTTCGGTCATGCCATGCTGAACAAAGTGGCCAGCTGGCGCGGCGAAATGAAGCTTCATCGCGATCTGGTCTTTGCGCCAGGCGCGCAGGAGGCGCTGGGTCTTGACGATCCTCAGGGCAAACTGCTGCTCGCGTCGCATCTTGGCGATGTGGAAGCCTGCCGGGCGCTGGCCCAGCGCGAAGGGGCGAAAACCATCAACGCGCTGGTCTTTAGCGACAATGCTCAGCGTTTTAAACAGGTGATGGAGGAGATGGCGCCGCAGGCGGGCATTCACCTGATGCCGGTCACCGACATTGGCCCGGAGACCGCCATCCTCATTAAAGAGAAGCTGGATCGCGGCGAGTGGGTGGCGATCGTGGGCGATCGCATCGCCGTCACCCCGCAGCGCGGCGGCAGCTGGCGGGTGATATGGAGCGAATTTATGGGCCAACCCGCGCCGTTCCCGCAGGGACCGTTTATTCTGGCGTCCCTATTGCGCTGCCCGGTGGTGCTGATTTTTGCCCTCTGCCAGCAGGGAAAGCTGACCCTGCACTGCGAGCCGTTTGCCGACCCGCTGCTGCTGCCGCGCGGCGAACGCCAGCAGGCGCTACAGCAGACCGTCGATCGCTATGCGCAGCGGCTGGAGCATTACGCGCTCTTGTCGCCGCTCGACTGGTTTAATTTTTTCGATTTCTGGCAGCTGCCAGAGGTCAACGAGAAGGAGTAAAGGGTGCTGACCGATCCCCGCTTTACGGCTGAAGTTGAAATCACCGTGCCGTTCCACGACGTCGATATGATGGGCGTGGTGTGGCACGGCAACTATTTCCGCTATTTTGAGATTGCCCGCGAAGCGCTGCTCAACCAGTTTGATTACGGCTATCGCCAGATGAAAGCGTCCGGCTACGTCTGGCCGGTGGTGGATACCCGTGTGAAATACCGCGACGCGGTGACCTTCGAGCAGCGCATTCGCGTCCGCGCCCGCATTGAAGAGGTTGAAAACCGTCTGCGCATCGCCTATCAAATCTTCGACGCGCAAACCGGGAAACGCACCACCACCGGCTACACCATTCAGGTGGCGGTGGAAGAAGCAAGCCGGGAGATGTGCTTTGTCAGCCCGGCCATTCTGTTCGAACGCATGGGGATCGCGCCATGAAGTGGATAACGCTACTCGCGCTGCTGGTAAGCCCGCTGGTGAACGCGGTCACGCTGGATGAACTGCAACAGCGGTTTGCGGAGCAACCGGTGGTGCGCGCGCACTTCGAACAGACCCGCACGATCAAGGACATGCCTCAGCCCCTGCGCTCGCAGGGGGAGATGCTGATCGCCCGTGACAATGGCCTGCTGTGGGATCAAAAAGCGCCGTTCCCGATGACGCTGCTGCTGGATGACAAACGGATGGTGCAAATCGTCAACGGTCAGCCGCCGCAGACCATTACCGCCGACACTAACCCGCAGATGTTCCAGTTCAACCATCTGCTGCGGGCGCTGTTCCAGGCCGACCGCAAGGTGCTGGAAGAGAACTTCCGCATCGATTTCAAAGACCTGGGCGAAGGCCGCTGGTCGCTGGTGCTGACGCCTGTCACCACACCGCTGGACAAGATTTTCGCCACCCTTGATTTGCAGGGCGCGATCTATCTGGAATCCATTCGCCTGAACGATAAGCAGGGCGACACGACGGATATCGCCCTCTCCCGCCACCAACTGACGCCCGCCCGCCTGACCGATGCAGAACGCCAGCGCTTTGCCGCACCGTAACGCTCTGCGCCCGGCGCTGCTGTGGGCCGCGGTATGCCTGATCCTGCTGGGCGTGCTGCTGTCGCTGCTGCCCGGCGCGCGGCTGAACAGCAGCGTGCTCGCCATGCTGCCGAAACAGACGCTCGGCGCGATCCCTCCCGCCCTCAACGACGGATTTATGCAGCGCCTCGACCGCCAGCTCATCTGGCTGGTCAGCCCTGGTAAACAGCCGGACCCGCGCGTGGCGCAGCAGTGGTTAACCCTGCTGCAACGCAGCCAGGCGCTGAGTGTCGTAAAAGGTCCGCTGGATGCCGCCGGGCAACAGGCCTGGGGAGATTTCTTCTGGCAGCACCGCAATGGCCTGGTCGATCCGGCCACCCGCGCCCGCCTGCAAAACGGCGGTGAAACGCAGGCTCAGTGGATCCTGTCCCAGCTCTACTCCGCCTTTTCCGGCGTGAGCGGCAAGGAGCTGCAAAACGATCCGCTGATGCTGATGCGCGGCGCGCAGCTCGCGCTGGCGAAGAACAGCCAGAAGATGCAGCTGATGGACGGCTGGCTGGTGACAAAAGATGCGGCCGGGAACTACTGGTATCTGCTGCACGGCGAGCTGGCAGGCTCGTCGTTTGACATGCAGCAAACCCACCAGCTGGTGACCACCCTCAACGCGTTGCAGCAGACGCTGAAAAGCCAGTATCCACAGGCGCAGCTGCTCTCGCGCGGGACGGTGTTCTACAGCGATTACGCCAGCCAGCAGGCTAAAAAAGATATTTCCACGCTCGGCGTCGCCACGGTGCTCGGGGTGATCCTGCTGATTGTGTCGGTGTTTCGCTCCGTGCGTCCGCTGCTGCTGAGCCTGCTCTCCATTGCCATCGGCGCACTGGCGGGGACGGTCGTGACGCTCCTGCTGTTCGGTGAGCTGCACCTGATGACGCTGGTGATGAGCATGAGCATCATCGGCATCTCGGCGGACTATACGATTTACTACCTCACGGAGCGGATGGTGCACGGCGCGGAACACTCGCCCTGGCAAAGTCTGGCAAAAGTGCGTAACGCGCTGCTGCTGGCGCTGCTGACTACCGTCGTGGCGTATCTCTTCATGATGCTGGCCCCCTTCCCCGGCATTCGTCAGATGGCGGTGTTCGCCGCCGCAGGGCTGAGCGCCTCGTGCCTGACGGTAATTTTCTGGCACCCGTGGTTGTGCCGTGGCATGCCGGTTCGCCCGATCCCCCTGAGAGGGATGATGCAGCGCTGGCTGAACGCCTGGCGCGACAGCAAAGCCCTCTCCGTCGGGCTGCCGGTAGCACTGGCGCTGCTCTCCGCCATCGGGATCGCCAGCCTGCGGGTGGATGACGATATCGCCCGGCTTCAGGCGCTGCCGCAGGACATTCTGGCGCAGGAAAAAACCATCACCGCCCTGACCGGGCAAAATGTCGATCAGAAGTGGTTCGTGGTGTATGGCGCGTCGGCTCAGGAAACGCTGGAGCGGCTGGAGGCGTTTATCCCAGCGCTGGCGCAGGCGCAAAAAGCCGGAGAATTAACCCGCTGGCGCACCCTGCCGCTGAACTCGCTGGCGCGGCAGAACAGCGATCTGCAACTTCTGCGTAACGCCGCGCCGACGGTGACGAAAATGCTGCAAAGCACGGGGCTGAATGCCGTCGCCCCGAATCTGAACGCCATGCCTGTCAGCGTGGAGGCGTGGCTCGCCAGCCCGGCCAGCGAGGGCTGGCGTTTGCTGTGGCTGACGCTGCCGGACGGCAAAAGCGGTGTGCTGGTCCCGGTCGATGGCGTCAGAAACAGCGCTGCGCTCGGTGAGCTGGCCGCCCGCCATCCCGGAGTCGTCTGGGTTGACCGTAAGGCCAGCTTCGACAGCCTGTTTGCACTCTACCGCGCGCTGCTGACGGGGCTGCTGGGCGTGGCGCTGGCGGTGATAGCCTGCGGCGCGGTGGTGCGCCTCGGCTGGCGAAAAGGGCTGGTGGCGCTGGTGCCGTCCGTGCTGTCGCTGGGCGGCGGGCTGGCGGCGCTGGCCGTGACGGGCCATCCGGTGAACCTGTTTTCCCTGCTGGCGCTGGTGCTGGTCCTCGGCATTGGCATCAACTACACGCTGTTTTTCAGCAACCCGCGCGGCACGCCGCTGACCTCCATGCTGGCGATTACCCTCGCCATGATGACCACCCTGCTGACGCTGGGGATGCTGGTGTTCAGCACCACTCAGGCCATCAGCAGCTTTGGCATTGTGCTGGTGATCGGTATCTTCACCGCGTTCCTGCTCGCCCCGCTGGCGATGCCGACTAACAAAGAGAACTTACCATGACCCGTTTCATTCGCCTGGCGGCAGTGATGATGGCCCTGTTGCTGGCGGGGTGTAGCCATACGACGAACCGCGATGACGCGCGCCCTCAGGCCTGGCTCCAGCCCGGCACCCGCGTCACGCTGCCACCGCCGGGCATCACGCCTGCCATCCGCGCGCAGCAGTTGCTTACCGGCAGTTTTAAAGGCCAGACCCAGTCGCTGCTGGTGATGCTGAACGCCGATGGAAATAAAGTGACGCTTGCCGGCCTCTCCTCCGTCGGGATCCGCCTGTTCCTCGCCACCTACGACGACACCGGGATCCACACTGAGCAGTCGGTTGTGATGCCGCAGTTGCCGCCCGCCAGCCAGGTGCTGGCCGACGTGATGCTCAGCCACTGGCCGCTCAGCGCCTGGCAGCCGCAGTTGCCGAAAGGCTGGACGCTGAACGATACTGACACCAGACGCGAACTGCGCAACCCCGATGGCAAGCTGGTCACGGAAATTGCCTACCTGAACCGTAACGGCAGGCGCGAACCGATTAGCATTGTGCAGCACGCTTTTCACTACCACATCACCATTCAATATCTGGGTGACTGAGATGATTTACCTTTCTGCCGTTGGCATGGTCAACGCGCTCGGCAACTCGGCTGATGAAATAGCGGCAAACCTGAACGCTGGCGTGGCCCCCGGGATGCGCCAGCGTGCGGGCTGGCTACAGGGCTTACCCGAGGCCGTGCTGGGCGGGGTGGAGGGTGATCTTCCCCCTGTTCCCGGGTCTTTTTCTGCGCATCGAAGTCGCAACAACCAGCTGCTGCTGGCGGCGCTGGCGCAAATCCGGCCCGCCGTCGATGCGGCCATTGCGCGCGTGGGGCGCGACCGCGTGGCGGTGGTGCTGGGCACCAGCACCTCCGGACTGGACGAGGGTGATGAGTACGTGCGCCGCGCGCAGAACGGCGAGCGCAGCCCGCAGTGGCAATATCCGCAGCAGGAGCTGGGCGATCCGTCGCGCTTTCTCGCCAGCTGGCTTGCGCTGGACGGCCCGGCGTATACCATCTCGACCGCCTGCTCCTCCAGCGCACGGGCGATCATCAGCGGCCGTCGCCTGATCGACGCCGGTCTGGTGGACGTCGCCATCGTCGGCGGGGCCGACAGCCTGAGCCGAATGCCGGTCAACGGCTTCAACAGCCTGGAATCCTTCTCCCCGACCCTGTGCGAACCGTTTGGCCGCAACCGTCGGGGGATCACCATTGGCGAAGCGGCAGCATTGATGGTACTGACCCGCGAGCCGGGCGAGATTGCGCTCCTGGGCGCGGGGGAATCCAGCGATGCGTACCATATTTCCGCCCCACATCCGCAGGGCGAAGGGGCGATCCGCGCCATCACCCAGGCGCTGAACGAGGCGGGCATGACGGCGGCGGACGTCGGTTATATCAACCTGCACGGCACCGCCACGCCGCTGAACGATCGCATTGAGGCGCAGGTGATCCACGATCTCTTTGGCGACCGCGTGCCGTGCAGCTCCACGAAACATCTTACCGGCCACACGCTGGGCGCCGCGGGGATCACCGAGGCCGCCCTGAGCTGGTTGATCCTGACCCGAGACCTGCCGCTGCCGCCGCAGGATTTTTCCCGCTACGCGCCGGACGACACCCTGCCCGCCTTCGGCCTACTGCACCAGAGCGCACCGCTGAATAAACCAGTGATCCTGTCAAACTCTTTCGCGTTTGGCGGCAACAACGCCAGCCTTCTGCTGGGGAGAGTATGATGCGCTACTTACCACCCGGGGATTATCTTCCTCACGACACGCCGATGATGCTGCTTGAGAGCGTGGAAAGCGTCACCGATGACCGCGCCGTTTGCAGCGTGACGGTGAACGAACGGGGCGTTCTGGCGCCGTTTCTGGACGCAGGCGGCAACCTGCCCGGCTGGTTTGCGCTGGAGCTGATGGCTCAGACCGTGGGCGTCTGGTCTGAATGGCACCGGATGCAAAAAGGGCTGCCGCACTGTGCGCTGGGTATGGTGCTGGGCGCGCGCGAGCTGGTGTGCGACGCAGGGCATTTTGCCGCAGGCTGCACGCTGACCATCACCATCGAACGTCTGATGCAGGATGAGCGCTTTGGCAGCTTCGAGTGCACCATTCATGCGGATAATATTTCCCTCGCCACGGGCCGCGTAAACACCTTCCAGCCGAGCGAGGAAGAATTAACCACACTTTTTAACCAGGGAACACCATCATGAGATCCGTACTGGTCACCGGCGCCAGCAAAGGCATTGGCCGCGCTATCGCCCTTCAGCTTGCGGCGGACGGTTTCACCGTCGGCGTGCATTACCATCGTGATGAAGCGGGCGCGCAGGAGACGCTGGAGGCGATTGTCCAGGCAGGCGGCGCGGGCCGTTTACTCACCTTTGACGTGGGCAACCGCGAGCAGTGCCGTACGGTGCTGGAACAGGCGATCGCTGACCACGGCGCGTGGTATGGCGTGGTCAGTAACGCCGGTATTACCCGCGACGGCGCATTTCCGGCGCTCAGCGACGATGACTGGGACAGCGTGATCCACACCAATCTCGACAGTTTTTATAACGTCATTCATCCCTGCATTATACCGATGATCGGCACCCGCAAGGGCGGGCGGATCATCACCCTGTCGTCGGTGTCAGGCATTATGGGCAACCGTGGGCAGGTGAACTACAGCGCGGCGAAAGCCGGGATCATCGGCGCCACCAAAGCGCTCGCCACCGAGCTGGCAAAACGCAAAATCACCGTCAACTGCATCGCGCCGGGGCTGATTGATACCGGTATGATCGAGATGGATGAAGCCGCGCTGAACGCGGCGATGTCGATGATCCCGATGCAGCGTATGGGCCAGGCCGAGGAAGTGGCCGGGCTGGCGAGCTACCTGATGTCGGATAAAGCAGGCTATGTGACGCGACAGGTGATATCGATCAACGGAGGCATGCTATGACCCGCCGGGTAGTGATTACGGGTATGGGCGGCATCACCGCATTCGGCGAGGACTGGCCGACCATCTCGCGCCGTCTGCGCGAGTATGAAAATGCGGTACGTACCATGACGGAGTGGCAGGCGTATGACGGCCTGCAAACCCTGCTCGCCGCGCCGATTGAAGATTTCACCCTCCCCGCTCACTATACCCGTAAGCGCATTCGCGCCATGGGCCGCGTGTCGCTGCTCTCAACCCGCGCCACCGAGCTGGCGCTGGAGCAGGCGGGACTGATCGACGACGCGGTGCTGACCAACGGTCAGACCGGCATCGCCTACGGCTCGTCGACGGGCAGCACCGGACCGGTCAGCGAGTTTGCCTCCATGCTCACCGAAAAGCACACCCACAACATCACCGGCACCACCTACGTGCAGATGATGCCGCACACCACGGCGGTGAATACCGGACTGTTCTTTGGCCTGCGCGGACGGGTGATCCCCACCTCAAGCGCCTGTACCTCTGGCAGCCAGGCGATTGGCTACGCCTGGGAAGCGATTCGTCACGGCTACCAGACCGTGATGGTGGCAGGCGGCGCGGAAGAGCTGTGCCCGTCGGAAGCGGCGGTTTTCGATACCCTGTTTGCCACCAGCCAGCGTAACGACGCGCCCAAAACCACGCCGTCGCCGTTTGACGTTCAGCGCGATGGCCTGGTGATTGGCGAAGGGGCGGGCACGCTGGTGCTGGAAGCGCTGGATCACGCCAGAGCACGCGGGGCGACAATCTATGGTGAGATCGTGGGCTTTGCCACCAACTGCGATGCGGCGCACATCACCCAGCCCCAGCGTGAAACCATGCAGGTGTGTATGGAGCAGTCGCTGGCGATGGCGGGCCTTAGCCCTCAGGACATTGGCTACATTTCTGCCCACGGCACGGCAACCGATCGGGGTGATATCGCCGAGAGTCAGGCGACCGCCGCTATTTTCGGCGACAGCGTGCCCATTTCATCCTTAAAGAGCTATTTCGGCCATACCCTGGGTGCCTGCGGCGCGCTGGAAGCCTTGCTGAGTCTGCATATGATGCGGGAGGGCTGGTTCACGCCGACGCTCAATTTAAGACAACCGGATGAGCAATGCGGCGCTTTAGATTATATTATGGGGGAAACCCGCCCGATTGATTGCGAATTTATTCAGAGCAATAACTTTGCCTTTGGCGGCATTAATACCTCGATAATCATTAAACGCTGGGCGTAACTATGTACCAGTTTGTACTGGGAAAGATCTCCACCCTTAGCGCGGACCCCCTGGCGTCAACGCTCGCAGATATGGCACCTCAGGGTGCGCGATACGCTTCCTGGCTTGCAGGCCGGACGCTGCTCGCCAGAACTTTATCCCCCTCACCGCTTCCCGAGATAATCTACGGCGAGCAGGGAAAACCGGCCTTCGCTAACGGCCATCCGCTGTGGTTTAACCTGAGCCACAGCGGGGACGATATTGCCATGCTGATAAGCGATGAAGGCGAGGTTGGCTGCGATATCGAAGTGATCCGCCCGCGGGAGAACTGGCAGGCGCTGGCGAATGCCGTTTTCAGCCTCACCGAGCATGACGAGCTGGAGCGTGAAGCACCGGAAGAGCAGCTTTCCGCATTCTGGCGCATCTGGACGCGCAAAGAGGCGATCGTCAAACAGCGTGGCGGCAGCGCGTGGCAGATTGTCAGCATTGACAGCACCGCCCAGTCGCTCCCGGTCAGCCAGCTGCGCTTCGGCTCGCTGAGTCTGGCGGTCTGTACCCCTACGCCTTTCACCTTAACGGCGGAATCGGTGACTTACTCCGGTATTTCTGCGGCATAAAAAACGGCCATTCCGGTTAAAACCGAAATGGCCGTTGTGCATTTAACGCGTTGCTAAGCTTATTTTAAATTATCTGGAAAGTTTTTTGGCAACTCGCTGGCAGCACACGCAATAACGCTATCGTCATTCGCACCGCAGTCGCGTACAAAAGTAATCGTCGCAAATTCATCAATCACTTCGGTTGGATACGCTGGCCCGGCATCACGGTAGCTGTTCATCAGCGGAATGTGATCGTTCTGGAAGCAGACGGTTTTTTCCGGATTATTCATGACCCAGCGTGGGAAGAAGATGGTGCCGTGGAACAGGCGGTCGCCCAGGTTCACAATCAGGCTCACGTCGGTACCGGTTGGCTCCGTCCAGGAAATTTTATAGATGCTTTCCCCGACGCGGACAATGTAGGCCTGCTGATCTTTCACCCAACGATTGCCCACCAGACCACTGTGAATACGGTAGTCGAGCGTGTTCTCGTTTTTAACGTAAATTTCGTAGTTCCAGCCATTGTCGTAGGTATATACCAGATGTTTGCCGACGAAGCCGCTTAAATCATGTTTATCGAAGGTGCTCATAAGATGTCTCCTTTGTTTTGATGAGACGATCGTACCCCTTCAAAAAATGAATGAATAACGCTATGTTTGAATCAAATTCATCCAAAATTTAGATTAATCATGCACAAGACGACGCTCGAACAGTGGGCCTTGCTGGAAAGAGTCATCGAGGCTGGCAGCTTCGCTAAGGCGGCGGAAGAGACCCATCGCAGCCAGTCCTCGGTCAGCTATAACCTGTCGCTTTTGCAGGAGCGGCTGGGCGTAGCGCTCCTGATGACAGAGGGACGCCGTGCCGTGCTGACCCCGGCGGGTGAGCTGTTGCTGAACCAGGTTAAACCGCTGCTGAAAGCCTTCGCCTATGTTGAAACGCGCGCTGCGACCCTGCGCAGCGGGATGCGAACCCGTATCGACCTGATGGTAGACAGTATTTTTCCGCGCAGCCGGCTGTTCGCGATTTTGCGCCAGTTTCAGCAGCTGTACCCGCAAACGCAGGTGCGGCTTACCGAGGTGCTGGAAAACAGCCGCGCAGATGCGCTCAATGATGAGGCCGACGTGATGGTCTTAACCCGCCGCCAGGACATTACCGGCCTGGGCGAATGGCTGATGAATATCGATTTTGTTGCCGTCGCGCATCACGCGCACCCGCTGTTTGCGCTGGATACACCGCTTAACGACGAGATGCTTCGACCGTGGCCGCGCATTCAGATCGCAGACAGCCAGCCCACCGTTCGCCCCACCGGGGAGTCGTGGACATTCTCCACCATCGATGCCGCGATCGAAGCAGTGATGTATCAGGTTGGATATGGCTGGTTACCGGAAGAACGCATTCAGACCCCGCTCCAGCAGGGCATCCTCAAAATCCTGCCCCTCAGCCACGGCGTTCGACGCGCCACGCCGCTGCACCTCATCGTTAAACGCTCCCTCAGCCCGCTGGACGAGCAGGTTGAGACGCTGTTGCGCCTTTTTAAACAGGAGCCGTCATCGTCAACTGCTACGCTTTAAGTTTTGAACCATAAAACGACAAGGAGTGAACGATGAAAATCGATTTAACGGGGAAAGTAGCGCTGGTGACCGCGTCCACCGGCGGTATTGGGTTTGCCATCGCCCGCGGACTGGCGGAGAGCGGTGCGGAAGTGATCGTCAACGGGCGCAGCGTCGACTCGGTGAACAAAGGCATTCAGGCGCTCCAGCAGGTGGTGCCTGGCGTACAGGTCCGTGCCGCCATCGCCGACCTGAGCTCGCAGGAGGGCGTTGACGAACTGCTCAGGGTCGCCACGCACGTCGATATTCTGGTGAATAACGCCGGGATCTATGGCCAGCAGGATTTTTATTCCACCGACGACGAGACCTGGGAACGCTACTGGCAAACCAACGTGATGTCCGGCGTGCGCCTCTCCCGTGCCCTGCTGCCCGGTATGGTACAAAAAGGCTGGGGTCGGGTAGTGTTTATCTCGTCAGAATCGGCCTGCAATATTCCTGCGGATATGATCCACTATGGCGTGACAAAAACCGCCCAGCTCTCGCTGGCGCGCGGTCTGGCGAAGTTCGTGGCAGGCAGCGGCGTCACGGTGAACAGCGTGCTGCCGGGCCCGACAATGTCGGACGGTTTTGCCGCGATGATGAAAGACGAGATGGAGAGAACCGGCAAATCGCTGGAGCAGCTGGCGAAAGCGTTCGTGATGGAGAATCGCCCCAGCTCGGTTATTCAGCGCGCTGCAACGGTAGAAGAAGTGGCGAATATGGTGGTGTATGTCTGTTCCATGCAGGCCTCCGCGACTTCCGGCGCGGCGCTGCGCGTTGACGGTGGCGTGGTGGATGACATAGTTTGACCCGTCAGGCCACAGGTTCGAGAAAAAATGAGATCGGATAGAAGGACTGTGAAGGTAAAGCAGGTAAACTAGTGAACAGAATGTGTATTTCAGCTAAGACGTATTTATGACCAATATGATTGCCGACGAAGCCGTGGCGAAGTCCAGCGTGCTCTCTGTCTTTGACTTTGATGGTACGTTGACGCACCACGACAGTTTTATTCCGTTCCTGCGCTTTGCCTTTGGCAAGCGCTACTTTGCGGGTCGCCTGGTGCGCATGGCCCTGCCCACGCTGCACTGCGTGCGTCGCAAGCTGACGCGTGATGAGCTGAAAGAGGTGTTGATCAAAACCTTCCTGACGGGGGTGGATGAGCACTGGTTACGTCAGCAGGCAGAGGCCTTCTGTGAAAAATACTGGAACAAGCTGATGCGCCCGGAAGGGGTCATGGCTGTCGCCAACGAAGTTAATTCCGGTGCGGAAGTGACGATTTGCTCCGCCTCCCCGGCGCTGGTATTGCAGCCGTGGGCCGATAAGCTCGGCATTAAGCTGATTGGCACGCAACTGGAAGTGAAAGACGGCAAGCTGACCGGGCGGATCACCGGCAACAACTGCCGCTGCGCGCAGAAAGTGGCGAGGCTGGAAAAGGTGTATGGCGATCTGAACGCATATCACCTGCGCGCCTGGGGCGACACGCGTGGCGACCACGAGCTGCTGGCGGCGGCGCAGGATCCGCACTGGCGCCATTTCCATCATCCGCGCAAGCGCCGAAACTCACCGATAATAAAGTAGCCTTTTGCCGGGTGGCGGTTGCGCCTTACCCGGCCTACATCCCAATCGTAGGCCCGGTAAGCGAAGCGCCACCGGGCGATACATCAGGCCTCACGTTTCCCCGGGAACATCACGCTCGCAATAATCCCCAGCGCCAGTACCCCCAGCACCACAAACAGGCTTGCCGTGGCACCGATGTTATAACCGTGATGCCAGAAGTGATCGGTCGCATTCAGCCCCAGCTTGAACGCCACGAAGAACAGCAGTAACACTACCGCTTTCTCTAGATGCACCAGATACTGCTTCAGCGCTTCCAGCACGAAGTAGAGGGTACGCAGGCCGAGGATCGCGAACATCATGGAGCTGTAGATAATCAGCGGCTCGCGGCTGACGGCAATGATCGCGGGAACGGAGTCGAAGGCGAACATCACGTCGGACAGTTCTACCACCGCCACGCAGAGCAGCAGCGGCGTCGCGTAGCGCTTCGCCTTCTTCACACGACCTACCATCACATCCTTGTTTTCAGGCTTCTCCAGCTCGGCGTCCACCTCTTTTTGGGTCAGGATAAACGCGTGGCTGCTGATTTTTGGCCAGACCGGATAGAAGCGTTTTACCAGGCGGTACGCCAGATGGTTGGAGTAATCCTCGACTTCATCACTCTCGTCATTGCGTTTCAGCATCATCACCGCCGTCCAGCCGACGACCAGCGCAAAAATCACCTCAACGTATGGCCCCAGGCTCAGTAGGCTGGTGCCGATGGCAACAAAAATACCGCGGAACACAATCGCCCCCAGCACGCCCCAGTAGAGCACGCGGTGACGATACTTATCCGGCACGCCGAACCAGGCGAAGATCGCCATCATCACAAACAGGTTGTCGACGGAGAGCACCTCTTCCAGTGCATAGCCGGTGAGGAACAGACTGGCCATCTCCGCGCCGTGGTGCACGTATAAGAAGCCAGCAAACGCCATCGCCATCATGACCCAGAAGATGGACCACATGGCCGCGCTTTTCAGCGAGATCGGTTTATCGTGACGGTGCATGAAGAGGTCGATAAACATCGCCCCAACGGCCATCACCACAAAGACAACAACGGTTTCCGTCGGGAAACCGAGATGAGCAGCAGACATAGACAACCCTTTTAAGAAGACAAAACACAACACCATGCAGGCTGGCGTAAACCAGAAGTGAGAATGGGGGAGCGTGTTATTCGCCTATACCCCACAAAACCGCAGCGCTTTGGCTGCGCAAGGTGTGTACTTTACCTCACAACGAGGGGTGGCGCATCTGTCGTTTAGGCTCACGAGGTAAAGCCCGTTAACTGTGAGTCACGTCTTATTTACATCATTTAAACCTTCCATTAACTGGATAAAAAGAAGGCGCCGAAGCTATAGTGGTTTTGTTTAATAAAACCGAGTTGTACCTGATAAAACCAAGAACAGACCCTGCGAGGAACACATGACAGAACATATTCGTAATGGCACTGCCGCCACTGAGGACATAGAAAGAGAGACTATGCGCAAGGTGATCTGGCGTATCCTCCCGTTTCTGATAGTCAGTTATCTGGTCTCCATTATCGATCGCGGCAATATCGGCATGGCTTCGCTACAGATGAATGAGGATCTCGGTCTCAGCAAAGCGGCGTTTGGCTTCGCCAGTAGCCTCTATTTCGTGGCGTATTTTCTGTTTGAAGTTCCAAGCAATCTGGCAATGCAGAAAGTTGGCGCACGTCTGTGGATCCCCCGCATTATGATCAGCTGGGGGGTGGTATCCATGTGTATGGCACTGGTACAAAACACGACGTCGCTTTATATCGTGCGTTTTCTGCTGGGTGCCGCGGAGGCGGGCTTCTTCCCCGGCGTCGTACTCTTTCTGACCTGGTGGATCCCTTCCCGCTACCGTGCGCGAATTATCGCGTCCTTTATGGTCGCGATCCCGCTGGCCAATTTTATTGGCTCGCCGCTGTCCGGGTTGATTCTGTCGCTGGATGGATGGCTGGGTCTGCGCGGCTGGCATCTGCTGTTTATCATTGAAGGTTTACCCGCCGTCCTGCTGGGTATTGCCGCCTGGTTTGTTCTTCGCGATCGTCCGCACCAGGCTAACTGGCTTAACGCGGAACAGAAAAAATGGCTGGAAACGACGCTTGAAACCGAGCGTCAACAGCAAAAAAATATCGGACACCAGACGACATGGCAGCTGCTCAGGCATCGTCAAATCTGGCTGCTGGCGCTGATTTACGCAGGCGCGTCATCAGCGGGCACCACCATCAGCGTCTGGTCACCGCAGCTGCTGAAATCGTTCCACCTTGATAATCTGGAGACGGGTCTGTTCAACGCCATTCCTTACGGTCTGGCATCCGTACTGATGATTGTGTGGGGACGCAGTTCGGACCGAACCAACGAACGCCGCTGGCATACCGCTCTGACCCTTTTCATTATTGCCGCAGGCGTATTTGCCGCCTTTGTCAGCGTCTCTCTTTCCGCCACCATTGTTATCCTGAGCATCATGCTGATAGGGGCGTATTCAATGAAGGGGCCTTTCTGGGCGCTGGCGTCAGGCTGGATGAGCAGCACGTCGGCGGCTGCGGGCCTGGCTGCAATTGGCGCCATCGCTAACCTTATCGGCGGTGCGGTGATGGTCAACGCTTACGGTATTATCAACGAACGGACGGGTAGCCACACGCTGGCCATGCTTCCTCTGGCGGCGTTATGCGTCACGGGGGGTATCGCGGTATTGGTGATGGGACGCCAGGCCCGCAATGCTCAGTTGCATGAAAAGCAGGTCACCCATTAGACATAACAAAAGCGGGACGCACGTCCCGCTTTATGCTTAGAGACTCTCTTCCGCAGTATCCTGCGTTTCCCCATAAAACTGCTGGCAAAAAGGCTTACTGGCCCCCATTTTCTGTGACAGGCGGCTGGCGGTGGCATGCATTAGCTGGCTGATCCCCTGTTCACGGCGATCTTCAGTCAGTCTGGAGATGGGCCCGGTCAACGCCAGCGCCGCAATCAGCTTGTCATTGACGCCGAAGACGGGCATTGCGAACGCCGCAGTATGCGGGTCACGGGCGCCTGCGGTATAGAGCGGAACAGCGGGCTCCCCCTCTGGCAGCGCGTCATTAAGGCCCCAGTGGCGAAGCACTTTACTGATGGCAGAATCGTCCAGCGGAAACTGAGTACCCGGCAGATTGCTGTGACGCAACCCGTGCGATGCTTCTGCCCGGAACAGGCACAGACGTTGCCCGCCTTCTAACACATACCAGCTGGCGCTCTCCTGAGAGGCCTGTGATAACGCCTGAAGCTCAGGCTGCACCACCCGGGAAAGATGGAAAGATTGTTCATAAAGTTTGCCAAGGTAAAGCAGACGTGGGCCAAGCGCATAATTGCCGTCATCATGCCTGACGACATAGTTCATTCGCTCAAGCGAATTCATTAACCGGTAAACCGTGGTTTTGTGATAACCCGATAGCTGCGCCAGCGCGGTCAGCGTCAGGCTCTCATCGCCGGGACGGAAGCAATCCAGTAAAGCCAGCGCCTTTTCGACCGCTACAACGCCTTCGTTACCCATCATCATCTCCTTTTCTGCTCGGCAGTGAGTGTACCTCAATTTTTGTGAGTCACTTCGTGTTTACATCACAAACGCCATCGCAGATCTGGCTAATGGGAAAGTAACACCGCTATAGTTGTTTTGTATTGTACACCTGCATTGTACACAGTAAAACAATATGGAGGCATATATGTCCGTTTCTGAAAAATCATTGATTAATCGTCAGGTCGAACGCGTATCGGCTGAACAGGTTCACCAGGCTGCCGAGTATCAGGCCGCCATTCTGGCGGATGTTGCCGGTCGCCGCGGTACACTCCATGGTCGTATCAAACCGCTCGCGCCTCACATGGCCGTTGCGGGCCCGGCAGTCACCGTGGAGGTGCGCCCGGGAGATAATCTGGCCATCCATGCCGCAATGGCCGTAGCACAGCCTGGCGATGTGTTGGTTGTTGACGGGAAAGGCGACCTGACCTGTGCGCTGCTCGGTGAGATTATGGCGACGCAGGCCCAGGCAAGCGGTATTGCGGGCATCATCATTGACGGGGCGGTACGTGATGCCGATACCCTGAGTAAAGGGCACTACCCCGTCTTCGCCGCCGGTCTTAACCCCTGTGGCCCGACAAAATCCATTCCTGGCCGGGTTAATCACCCCATCTCTATCGCTGGTGCAACGGTACGAGCCGGAGATCTGGTGGTCGCGGATATCGACGGCGTGGTGGTGATCCCGCGTGATGAAGTGCAGGCCGTTATCGCCATGGCCAAAGGGAAACTCGAAACAGAGACCCGACGTCTTGCTGCTATTCGTGAGGGCGATTTACGTCCACACTGGCTTAACGACGCGCTGCGTAAGGCAGGCATGTTATCTGACGGGGAGACGCTGTAATGGAAGACAAACGCGTTGTACTGGTCACGGGATGCGACCTGGCGGACCAGGCTGTCAACATGCTGCGAGACTTTGACGTGGTGTATGCCGGTCACCAGCCTACAGAAGATCAGCTGGTTACGCTGTGCGAACGGCACAATCCTGTGGCCATCCTGGTGCGTTACGGCAAAATAACCGCAAGGATCATGGATGCAGCCCCTGCATTACAGGTTATATCGAAACACGGAAGCGGCATTGACGTGATAGACCAGCCAGCGGCAGCGGCGCGTAATATCGCCGTTCGTTCCGCCCCCGGCGCCAATGCGGCAGCGGTTGCAGAACATACCTGGGCATTGATTCTTGCCTGTGCCAAATCGGTGGTCACCCTTGATAAACGCCTGCGCGACGGGCACTGGGATAAAGCCACGCACAAATCTATCGAGCTGGAAGGCATGACGCTGGGGCTTATCGGTCTGGGGGCGATTGGCTCGCGGGTTGCGCTGGTGGGGCAGGCATTCGGCATGCAGATTTTGGCGTATGATCCTTACGCTAAAACGATGCCATCTGGTTGTGAACGGGCAAACACCTTACCCGACCTTTTATCCCGTGCCGATGTTATCTCATTGCATTGTCCGCTCACTGACGACAACAGAGGAATGATCAACGCAGACACGCTCGCGCACTGTAAACGTAACGCGATTCTGGTGAACACAGCGCGCGGCGGGTTAATTAACGATGAAGCCCTGTTACACGCGCTGAAGGATGGAACCTTGCACAGCGCAGCACTCGACAGCTTTAACAGCGAGCCACTGACCGCCCCGAACCTGTGGCAGACCGTCGATAACGTCATCATTTCGCCGCATATTGGCGGCGTCAGCGCAGCGTCATACATCAAGATGGGAACCGTGGCCGCCAGCAATATTCTGGACGTTGTACACCTGGCTGACGTCGCCGTCAGCCCCTGAAATGCAATGATGAATGACCGCGCCCGCTTGTCATTTACCCTCAGCCAGCGCCTGCGCGCATGCCCAGGCACTGGCCCACGCCCACTGGAAGTTATACCCGCCGAGCCAGCCGGTCACGTCCATCACTTCACCAATGAAATAAAGACCCGGCACGTTGCGGGCTTCCATCGTGCGGGATGAGAGTTCGTTTGTATCCACGCCGCCCAGCGTCACTTCCGCCGTGCGGTAGCCTTCGGTGCCGTTTGGCTGCACGCGCCAGTTCGTCAGCGTCTCCACCAGCGTGTCCTGCTCGCGGCTGTTGAGCTGCTTAAGCGCAACATCCGGAATTTGCTCTAACACCTGCAAGCACTCCACGAGACGCTTCGGCAGCTGCATCGCCAGGGTATTTTTCAGGCTTTGATTCGGGTGCGCGGCGCGTTGCTCATTGAGGAAGGCGTCCAGATCGCAGTCCGGCACCAGGTTTACGGAGACAAACTCCCCCGGCTGCCAGTAGCTGGAGATCTGCAATACCGCTGGCCCCGAGAGACCGCGATGGGTAAAGAGCAGGTTTTCGCGGAACACCGTGCCGTCTTCGGCCGTAATGACCGACGGCACAGACACGCCGGAGAGCGTCTGAAGCTGTTCCAGCAGCGGCTTATGCAGCGTGAACGGCACCAGCCCGGCGCGCGTGGGTAATACTTTCAGGCCAAACTGCTCGGCGATTTTGTAGCCGAACGGTGAGGCACCCAGCCCCGGCATCGAGAGGCCGCCGCTGGCGATCACCAGGTTATCGGCGCTGACGGTTTCGCCGTTGAGTTGCAGCGTGTACCCTTGCTCGTTACGGGCGACGTCCAGCACTTCGGTGCGCAGGCGCATGACTACGCCGCCTTTCTCGCACTCGGCCACCAGCATATCCACGATTTGCTGGGCAGAGTCGTCGCAGAACAGCTGTCCCAGCGTCTTCTCATGCCACGCGATGCCGTGTTTACCCACCAGTTCGATGAAATCCCACTGCGTGTAGCGCGCCAGCGCAGATTTACAAAAATGACGGTTCTGGCTCAAATAGGCCGCAGGCTCGACATAAAGATTAGTGAAATTGCAGCGCCCGCCACCGGACATCAGGATCTTGCGGCCAGGCTTTTTTCCGTTATCCAGCAGCAGCACACGACGACCCGCTTGTCCGGCCATTGCCGCACAAAACATACCCGCCGCACCGGCGCCAATTACTACGGCATCAAACCTTTCCACGTCAAAATCCTCTTCGTTAACTGCCGCGGATTGTAAAGTTTCCTCAGTGGTCGCACCAGCGTAAAAAGATATTACAAAGCCATTTCATTGATATTTAAAGATTATCTATTCAGGCACATTTCTCAAATCAGGTGGTATGTCAAAAAAAGTCTATATTTCACTTTGCCCGTTGCGCATTTGTCCTGGATAATGCGCCGCGTTCATGTCCTCAAAATGGCGTAACGTCCTATGCTACATTTGTTTGCCGGCCTGGATTTACATACCGGGCTTTTATTATTGCTTGCTCTGGTTTTTGTGCTGTTTTACGAAGCGATCAATGGCTTCCACGACACTGCAAACGCAGTTGCAACGGTTATCTACACTCGCGCAATGCGATCGCAGCTTGCGGTCGTTATGGCGGCGGTATTTAACTTTTTTGGTGTCCTCCTGGGCGGACTGAGCGTTGCCTATGCCATTGTGCATATGCTGCCAACGGATCTGCTGCTTAACGTGAGTTCCGGTCATGGCCTGGCCATGGTGTTCTCAATGCTGCTTGCTGCGATTATCTGGAACCTCGGTACCTGGTATTTCGGCCTGCCGGCATCCAGCTCTCACACCCTTATCGGCGCGATTATCGGTATCGGTTTAACTAACGCCCTGATGACCGGTACATCGGTTGTTGATGCGCTGAACCTTCCTAAAGTACTGGGTATTTTCGGCTCTCTGATCATCTCCCCTATCGTCGGTCTGGTGGTAGCAGGTGGATTGATTTTCATCCTGCGTCGCTACTGGAGCAACACGAAGAAACGTGCACGTATCCACCTGACGCCAGCAGAGCGTGAGAAGAAAGACGGCAAGAAAAAGCCACCGTTCTGGACGCGTATCGCGCTGATCATTTCCGCTATCGGCGTCGCCTTCTCTCATGGCGCGAACGATGGTCAGAAAGGTATCGGTCTGGTGATGCTGGTTCTGATTGGCGTCGCACCGGCAGGCTTCGTGGTTAACATGAACGCCTCTGGCTATGAGATCACCCGTACCCGTGATGCGGTAAACAACGTTGAGACTTACTTCCAGCAGCATCCTGATTTGCTGAAGAAAGCGACCGGCGTAGACCAGCTGATCCCTTCTCCTGACTCTGGCGCACTGACTGCACCGGGCGAGTTCCATTGCCACCCGGCAAACGCGATTAACGCGCTGGAACGTGCGAAAGGCATGCTGGCCGATATCGAAAGCTACGACAAACTGGCTGTAGAACAGCGTGGTCAGCTGCGTCGTATCATGCTCTGTATCTCCGACGTGACCGATAAAGTCGCGAAGCTGCCAGAGGTCAATGCTGACGATAAGCGTCTGCTGAAGAAACTGAAAGGCGATATGCTCAACACCATTGAGTACGCGCCAATCTGGATCATCATGGCGGTCGCGTTGGCGCTGGGTATCGGTACGATGATTGGCTGGCGTCGTGTGGCGACCACCATCGGTGAGAAGATCGGTAAGAAAGGCATGACCTATGCTCAGGGCATGTCCGCGCAGATGACGGCGGCAGTGTCTATCGGTCTGGCGAGCTACACCGGTATGCCAGTCTCCACCACCCACGTACTCTCTTCGTCCGTGGCAGGTACCATGATTGTTGACGGCGGCGGTTTGCAGCGTAAAACCGTGACCAACATTCTGATGGCCTGGGTGTTCACCCTCCCGGCGTCCATCCTGCTGTCTGGCGGTCTGTACTGGATTTCGCTGAAGCTAATTTAATCGGCTGAAGGCGACAAAAAAGCGGGTCAGGAAACTGGCCCGCTTTTTTTATGCTCAGTGCCATATCATCAGCGCAATCATACTCACCACAACCAGACCACACAGGGCGCTGGTCAAAATGAACTGACGACGCAGGCGCTCGCAGCGACGGATAAACTCTTCATCGTGGTGATCGCGGTAGCGCTGGTAGTAGATATACCCCACCAGACGCATCTGCTTGCTGGGCTGTCCGTGCGAGGTGAAGAACCCTCCACCGTCCACATATTGATAAAGCAACGGATCGCAACCACGAAGTACCACTAACAGCGCACGTAACGATGAGAAGTAGCGCGCCATATTCACTATGCAAACCACGCATAACGCCCAAAACAATGCGACGGTGCTAATCATACATCCTCCCCGGCGTCCACCCACGAAGCAAGGCTCCTGAGCTACCGCACCCCAATGCCCTGACAGACAGTTCAGTGAAAGAATGACTAAAAGTCGATCCGGTTCGCGTTTTAATATCCGAACGGCTCATTAAATAGTGTAGGAGATCCGTTAATTTTTTTGCCACAAGGTTAATCGTTATCAACACCAAAGCTTGAAAAATATGTTTAACTGGGCCGTAATGAAAGCATCAGACGACGGCTTTCCCATTTAGTCATCGATAACTTAAGGAAGGAGTAACACTATGGCTTACAAACACATTCTTATCGCGGTAGACCTCTCCCCGGAGAGTAAAGTGCTGGTTGATAAAGCAGTATCCATGGCACGTCCCTACAACGCGAAAGTTTCGCTGATTCATGTTGATGTGAATTACTCCGACCTCTACACCGGTCTGATCGACGTGAATCTCGGCGATATGCAGAAACGCATCTCCGAAGAGACTCACCACGCGCTGAGCGAGCTTTCTACCAACGCGGGCTATCCAATCACTGAAACCTTAAGCGGTAGCGGCGATCTGGGCCAGGTGCTGGTTGATGCGATTAAGAAATACGATATGGACCTGGTGGTATGCGGTCACCATCAGGACTTCTGGAGCAAACTGATGTCTTCCGCACGTCAGCTGATTAACACCGTACACGTGGATATGCTGATTGTTCCACTGCGTGACGAAGAAGACGAGTAAGTGCAAAAAAGCCCGGTGGCGCTAACGCATACCGGGCCTACAAGCGGCACTGAATGTAGGCCGGGCAAGGCGAAGCCGCCACCCGGCTTTTTTTATTCCGGCGTACCTGAGTAGATATCAAAGCGATGCCCTTTGGTGGTCACCGCGTTAGTGGTCGCAACGTCCGCCAGCGGCGGCGCATAGTCAGGACGTTTCACCACCACCCGCTTCGTCGCCAGTTGACGAGCCGGCTCCAGCAGGCCATCGGCATCTAAATCTGGCCCCACCAGCGACTGAAACACCCGCATCTCTTTCTTCACCAGCGCGCTTTTCTGCTTATGCGGGAACATCGGGTCGAGATAGACCACCTGCGGGCGCGGGGTGATATCGGTCAGCGCCGTCAGGCTGGAGGCATGAATAAGTTGCAAACGTTCCTGTAACCACGAGCCGATTTCCGGGTCCGCATAGCCTCGCGTCAGCCCGTCGTCGAGCAGCGCGGCGACAACCGGATTACGCTCCAGCATCCGCACACGGCAGCCCACCGAGGCCAGCACAAACGCATCGCGCCCCAGCCCCGCCGTGGCGTCCACCACGTCCGGAAGATAGCTCCCTTTAATGCCAACCGCCTTGGCCACCGCTTCGCCGCGACCGCCGCCGAACTTACGCCGATGCGCCATCGCGCCGCCGACAAAATCGACAAAAATCCCGCCAAGCTTTGGCTCATCGCGCTTGCGCAGCTCCAGATGTTCCGGCGTCATCACCAGCGCCATCAGGTTCTCTTCATCATGTTCCAGCTCCCAGCGGGCCGCCAGAACAGATAAGGCGCCGTCACCGGCGCCTGTTTCATCTACTAAGCAGATCTTCACGTAGCAATCAGCCTTTGATTCCGTAATGCTCCAGCATCGCATCCAGCTGCGGCTCGCGGCCACGGAAGCGTTTGAACAGCTCCATAGGCTCTTCTGAACCGCCGCGGGTCAGGATGTTGTCGAGGAACGACTGACCGGTTTCGCGGTTGAAAATCCCCTCTTCTTCGAAGCGCGAGAAGGCATCCGCCGCCAGCACGTCGGCCCACAGGTAGCTGTAGTAGCCTGCGGCGTACCCGCCTGCGAAGATATGGCTGAACGCGTGCGGGAAGCGTCCCCAGATCGGGCCTGGAATGACGGCAACCTGCTTTTTAATCTCAGCCAGGGTTTCGAGGATTTTCGCCCCCTGCTCCGGGCTGAACTCGGCGTGCAGGCGGAAGTCGAACAGGCCGAACTCCAGCTGACGCAGGATAAACATCGCCGCCTGGTAGTTTTTCGCCGCCAGCATTTTATCCAACAGTTCTTTCGGCAGCGGTTCGCCCGTTTCGTAATGACCAGAGATAAACGCCAGCGCGTCCGGCTCCCAGCACCAGTTCTCCATAAACTGGCTTGGCAGCTCGACCGCATCCCATGGCACACCGCTGATACCGGCGACACCAGCGGTTTCGATGCGGGTCAGCATGTGGTGCAGGCCGTGACCGAACTCGTGGAACAGGGTGATCACTTCATCGTGGGTAAACAGAGCAGGTTTGCCGCTCACCGGACGGTTGAAGTTACAGGTCAGGTAGGCAACAGGTTTTTGCAGGGAACCATCCGCTTTACGCATCTGGCCCACGCAGTCGTCCATCCACGCCCCGCCGCGCTTGTTCTCACGCGCGTAGAGATCGAGATAGAAGCTGCCGCGCAGCTCGTTGTTCTCGTCATACAGCTCGAAGAAGCGCACGTCCGGATGCCAGACCTCGATGTCGGTACGCTCTTTCGCGGTAATGCCGTAGATGCGCTTCACTACCTCGAACAGACCGTTGACGGCTTTGTTTTCCGGGAAGTACGGACGCAGTTGTTCGTCGCTGATGCTGTAGAGGTGCTGTTTCTGTTTTTCGCTGTAGTATGCGATATCCCACGGCTGAAGCTCGTCCACGCCGAACTCCGCTTTCGCAAAGGCGCGCAGCTGAGCTAACTCTTTTTCACCCTGAGGACGGGCGCGTTTCGCCAGATCGGTCAGGAAGTCGAGCACCTGCTGTGGGTTCTCGGCCATTTTGGTGGCGAGGGATTTATCCGCGTAGCTGTCGAAGCCCAGCAGCTGTGCCAGCTCGTGGCGCAGGGCGAGGATCTCCGCCATCACCGGGCTGTTATCCCACTTACCGGCATTCGGCCCCTGATCGGAGGCGCGGGTGCTGTAGGCGCGGTACATCTCTTCGCGCAGGGCCTGGTTGTCGCAGTAGGTCATCACCGGCAGATAGCTTGGGATATCCAGCGTTAACAGGAAGCCTTCCTGCTCTTTCGCTTCGGCCTGGGCTTTTGCCGCCGCCAGCGCACTTTCCGGCATACCGGCCAGTTCGGATTCATCGGTAATCAGCTTCGTCCAGCCCATGGTGGCGTCGAGGACGTTGTTGCTGTACTGGTTGCCCAGCTCGGACAGGCGCGCGGCGATTTCGCCGTAGCGAACCTGTTTTTCTTTTGGCAGGCCAATCCCGGACAGTTCGAAATCACGCAGCGCGTTATCAACCGATTTTTTCTGCGCCGTGTTCAGTTCGGCATAATGGTCGCCGTCGCGCAGGTCGCGGTAGGCTTTGTAGAGCCCCTCGTGCTGGCCGACCCAGGTGCTGTACTCGGAGAGCAGCGGCAGGGTCTGTTCGTAGGCTTCGCGCAGCTCCGGGCTGTTTTTCACCGAGTTCAGGTGGCTCACCGGGGAGAAAATGCGCCCCAGCACGTCGTCCACTTCGGCCAGCGGCTGACACAGATTTTCCCAGGTGTACGGCGCGCCCTGCGCGACCACGTTCTCTACCGCCGCGCGGCAGTTTTCCAGCGACTGGGTAACGGCTGGAACCACATGCTCAGGGAGGATTTTAGAAAACGGTGGCAACGAAAAAGGCGTCAGTAATGGATTGGTCATAAACGCTGTCCTGTTGAAATAGATGAATGAAGCGCGCATCCGGCGCTGTGCATATTGTTTTCTGTAATGGGGTTAAGTGTAGAGGATTTCAATGCCGGAGGTTGTCGAAAAACGCCCTGTGGCGCTGCGCTTACCGGGCCTACGGGTAATCTGTGCCGTTCTGCTGTAAACTGTGGCAAATCGTCAATTCAGCGGAAAATCATTACCCATGCTCAGTTATCGCCACAGCTTCCACGCTGGCAACCACGCCGACGTCCTTAAACACACCGTTCAGAGCCTGATCATTGAAGCGCTTAAAGAGAAAGACAAGCCGTTTCTCTACCTGGACACCCACGCGGGGGCGGGTCGTTATCAGCTGAGCGGCGAACATGCCGAGCGTACCGGTGAATATCTGGAAGGCATCGCCCGTATCTGGCAGCAGGACGATCTGCCTGCCGAACTGGAGCCGTACATCGGCGTGGTGAATCATTTCAACCGCAACGGCCAGCTGCGCTATTACCCTGGCTCTCCGCTGATTGCCCGCCAGCTGCTGCGCGAGCAGGACAGCCTCCAGTTGACCGAGCTGCACCCAAGCGACTTCCCGCTGCTGCGCGCTGAGTTTCAGAAAGATAACCGCGCCCGCGTGGACAAAGCCGATGGCTACCAGCAGCTAAAAGCCAAACTACCGCCGGTTTCGCGTCGCGGCCTGGTGCTGATCGACCCGCCGTACGAAATCAAAACCGACTATCAGGCGGTGGTGGCCGGTATCAACGAAGGTTACAAACGCTTTGCGACCGGAACCTATGCCCTGTGGTATCCGGTAGTGCTGCGCGCGCAAATTAAACGCATGATCAAGGATCTGGAGGCGACCGGCATCCGCAAAATCCTGCAGATTGAGCTGGCGGTGCGGCCCGACAGCGACCAGCGCGGCATGACCGCGTCCGGCATGATTGTGATTAACCCGCCGTGGAAGCTCGAAGCGCAGATGAACAACGTGCTGCCGTGGCTGCACAAAACGCTGGTGCCAGCCGGTACGGGCCACGCCACCGTAAGCTGGATCGTGCCGGAGTAATCGCAGCCATCGGTGGAACCTATTGATTTCAGGTATACAATCGCGGCAATTCACGATTAAGGACAAAAGCTATGACTAAGCATTATGACTACATCGCAATCGGCGGCGGCAGCGGCGGCATCGCCTCCATCAACCGTGCGGCCATGTACGGCCAGAAGTGTGCGCTGATTGAAGCCAAAGAACTCGGCGGCACCTGCGTAAACGTGGGTTGTGTACCGAAGAAAGTGATGTGGCATGCCGCGCAAATCCGTGAAGCTATCCATATGTATGGCCCGGACTACGGCTTTGACACCACCATCAACCACTTCGACTGGGATAAGCTGATCGCCAGCCGTACCGCCTATATCGACCGTATTCACACCTCGTACGATAACGTGCTGGGCAAGAATAACGTCGACGTGATCCGCGGCTTCGCCCGTTTCGTGGATGCGAAGACGATCGAAGTGAACGGCGAGACGATCACCGCCGATCACATCCTGATCGCCACCGGTGGCCGTCCGAGCCATCCGAACATTCCGGGCGCGGAATACGGCATCGACTCCGACGGGTTCTTCGAGCTGCCTGCTCTGCCAGAGCGCGTTGCCATTGTAGGCGCGGGTTACATCGCGGTTGAGCTTGCTGGCGTGATTAACGGCCTTGGGGCGGAAGCGCACCTGTTTGTGCGTAAACACGCGCCGCTGCGTAGCTTTGATCCGCTAATCGTCGACACGCTGGTCGAGGTGATGAACGCCGAAGGCCCAACCCTGCACACCAACGCCGTGCCAAAAGCGGTGGTTAAAAATGCGGACGGTAGCCTGACCCTGGAACTGGAAGATGGCCGCAGCCAGACCGTTGATTGCCTGATCTGGGCGATTGGTCGTGAACCGGCCACCGACAACTTCAACCTGGCCGCAACCGGGGTGAAAACCAATGAAAAAGGCTACATCGTCGTTGATAAGTTCCAGAATACCAGCGTACCGGGTATTTATGCCGTTGGTGATAACACAGGTGCCGTAGAACTGACGCCGGTTGCCGTGGCCGCGGGGCGTCGTCTTTCCGAGCGTCTGTTTAACAACAAGCCGGACGAACATCTGGATTACAGCAACATCCCGACCGTGGTCTTCAGCCACCCGCCAATCGGCACCGTCGGCTTAACCGAGCCGCAGGCGCGCGAGCAGTACGGCGACGATCAGGTGAAAGTGTATAAATCGGCGTTTACCGCGATGTATACCGCGGTCACCTCGCACCGTCAGCCGTGCCGCATGAAGCTGGTCTGTGTGGGCCCGGACGAGAAGATCGTTGGCATCCACGGCATAGGCTTTGGCATGGACGAGATCCTGCAGGGCTTCGCAGTGGCGCTGAAGATGGGCGCAACGAAAAAAGACTTCGATAACACCGTGGCGATCCACCCCACTGCGGCAGAAGAGTTTGTAACAATGCGTTGATATTGATGCCCCTCTTCAAAGGGGCATTTTTTTAACATTCATAAATCGTTGCAAAACGAATGCTCCGAAAATCGTGATCTACCGCACATATCCCTCCACATCCACCGAAGCGAATGTCTACGCTTATAAGACGCCCGGAAAAACCTGTCTTTTAGAACACACAACCGGAGGTCCTTATCACCATGTTCAACCAGAAACTACAGGCTACCGAGAACATCGAGTTCGAGATTGCAGAAGAGCTGCGCTACGAGACCGATCCCTGCGAGTTGAAACTGGATGAAATGATTGAGGCGGAGCCGGAACCCGAAATGATCGAGGGGCTACCTGCCTCCGATGCCCTGACGCCTGCCGATCGTTATCTTGAACTGTTCGAACATGTGCAGTCGACACGGCTGTTTGCGGACAGCAAAACTTTCCCAGACTGCGCGCCGAAAATGGACCCGCTGGATATCCTGATCCGCTACCGTAAAGTGCGTCGTCATCGGGATTTTGACCTGGCGCGCTTTGTGGAGAATCACTTCTGGCTGCCGGAGGACTACAGTAAAGAGTATGTCTCTGATCCCGGCTTCTCCCTGAAAGAACACATTGATAACCTGTGGCCGGTGCTGACGCGCGAGCCGCAGGATCACATCCCGTGGTCGTCGCTGCTGGCGCTGCCGCAGGCCTATATTGTGCCCGGCGGGCGATTCAGCGAGACCTACTACTGGGATTCTTATTTCTCCATGCTGGGGCTGGCAGAAAGCGGTCGTAACGATCTGCTGAAATGCATGGCCGATAACTTCGCCTGGCTGATTGAGCGCTACGGACATATCCCGAACGGCAACCGCACCTACTACCTCAGCCGCTCCCAGCCGCCGGTTTTTGCCCTGATGGTGGAGCTGTTTGAAGAGGACGGCGTGCGCGGGGCGAAGCGCTATCTTGAGCATCTCAAGATGGAGTACGCCTTCTGGATGGACGGGGCGGACTCGCTGCTGCTCAACCAGGCCTATCGCAGTGCGGTGCGCATGCCGGATGGCTCATTGCTCAACCGCTACTGGGACGATCGTGATACGCCACGGGATGAATCCTGGATTGAGGACGTTGAAACCGCCCGTCATTCCGGTCGTCCGCCGAACGAGGTGTATCGCGACCTGCGCGCCGGGGCAGCCTCAGGATGGGATTACTCGTCCCGCTGGCTGCGCGATCCTGCGCGGCTGGCCAGCATCCGTACGACGCAATTTATCCCCATCGATTTGAACGCATTCCTGTTCAAACTGGAGAGCGCTATCGCCAATATCTCAGCGTCGAAAGGGGATAAAGAGACGGCTGAACTATTCCGCCAGAAAGCCAGCGACCGGCGCGCGGCGGTGAACCGCTATCTGTGGGACGAAGAGAACGGCTGTTATCGTGATTACGACTGGCGCCGTGAAGCCCTGGCGCTGTTCTCTGCGGCCAGCATTGTGCCGCTGTATGTGGGCATGGCGACCCATGAGCAGGCTGAACGGCTGTCCGATGCCGTTAAAGCCCGTCTGCTCACGCCGGGCGGTATTCTCGCCACCGAATATGAAACAGGTGAGCAGTGGGATAAGCCGAACGGCTGGGCACCGCTACAATGGATGGCGATCCAGGGGTTCAAGCAGTACGGCAACGACTCGCTGGGGGATGAGATCGCCTGGAGCTGGCTGCACACGGTAAACCATTACTACAAAACCCATCATAAGCTGATTGAGAAGTACCACATCGCCAGCAGCACGCCACGCGAAGGTGGCGGGGGTGAGTATCCGTTGCAGGATGGCTTCGGCTGGACGAATGGGGTGGTGCGGCGGTTGATTGGGCTGTATGGGGAGCCCTGAGTCTCACCCCTCACCCTGACCCTCTCCCCTGAGGGGAGAGGGGACTTAACGGTGCGGCCTTTTCTCCCTCGCCCCTTTGGGGAGAGGGCCGGGGTGAGGGGGAAAAATAATCAGCGGATCACCTCATAAATGGCAGTCTGGATGGACTGCCATTTTTTTGTACTGGCATCGGGCTGCGTCTTCGCGCGGCGCGTTGCCATATCGGCGTCGTGCTGCTGACGTTTCACTACCGCCGGGACGGTACAGAATGCTTTCAGGTACTGCTTACGCATAGACGTCAGCGATTCGCCGTTCGCCATCGCATGGCTAAGCGTATTAATAAAGCGTCGGCAGGGCTTTTGCTCTGTCATTTGCAGGCGGTAGCGCAACATCACTTCCAGCACGTCATCGTAGCCTGCCGACAATGCCTCCTCCGTCCATGACATTTTCCAGTCCATGCCACCCTGCAAGAACAGGAGCGCCACGCGGGTATCATTGCGGCTAATCGCTGAACGGAAGTTGTTTTCATCCCAGGTGACACCCATGCGCGTCAGCGTTTCTCGCGAGGAAGGCGTTTCGCGCATCTCCTGCACCGGCGCGGGAGATGCCGTGCTGGCCACAGTCGGCTGCGGTTTACTGCTGGTTACCAGCCAGGCTCCTCCCACGACAATCGCGATAACCATCACGCCAACCGCTCCCCACAGCACGCCGGAAATCAGCTGTTCGCGCTGCTCTGGCGTACGCGCGGCGCGCTGAGTCGGTTTCTCTATGCTGTCACGCACTTCAAACAGATCGCCGCCTGTTGTGCGGTCTATTTTTTGCGCCTTTTCCCAGAATGCATGCAGCTCGCTTTCATCCACCGCCATCAGCGCCGCCGGGTTAACGCGTGTCCGCCCTTCCTCAAACGCGCGCTGAACGGAGCGGGTGATCTGCGTGTAATAGCTGTCGAGCAGCTGGATTTGCGCCCCGCTCAACGGCTGCTGCACGGTGATGCTGTTGCGGATTTGACGGATATCTTCGAGGAAGGTTTGCAGGGTTTTGCGGGGTTCTACCAGCAGCGTCAGCATGTCCGGGGCGTTAAACAGCGACGTGTAGTAGCGGCTAAATTCTTTCTTATCCACCAGCAGCTGGGCCAGCTCACTAAATAACATGCCGCTCAGAACATCATTAATTTCACCGTTTTTCAGCCAGCGACGCACACGTTCAGCATTAAACAAGGTCTTAAGATGATTATTCAGCCGCACCGGATCGGGCCATGCCTGCTGTATCAATCCTTTTATCATCAACTCAATGGCACGCACCTGTTTCTGCGCCTGGAGCTGGCTCGCCTTGTCTGGCACCCTCCCGGTATCGTAGGTCAGAAGGGGCTGTTGCAGACGCAGATATTCAAGGGATGTGACGAAGCGCATCGCCGCAATCAGCTGGTTTTCGCTGACATCCTGCCCGCTTTCATACTGGGGAACGCGCTGCTGAAGCAAGCGTAATTGCAGCGTAAAGGCCGTCATTTCCGCATCATTCAGGTTCAGCTTTCTGGCTACGGCACCCCACCCGCCCAGCCCCAGGCGGGCGCTATCCAGTTGTTCCAGAAACCAGCGTGGATCTTTTCCTTCAGAAACATGTACATTCAACAGAAGTAAGATTTCAACAGACGCCTGGCGGATCGCCGCCAGACAGTGTTCAAACTGTTCGCGGGTATGATGCGATGAGCTAATCATCATTGTGTTCCTTGAGAGACAACGAGTACCGCCAAAGCGGCAATAAAAGTCGTTTTTCTTTTTATTTATAGGAGGTTAAACATACCTGACTTTCTGTTGAAATAAAGTGACAACCCTATAATCATTTGCAATGTCTCCGGAGGATCGTCATGCCCGCCTTAACCACCGCGCGTCTCACCTGCTTGCCGCTGCAAGAGCAAGACTGGCCCTTTTTTCTGTCGCTACAGCAAAATCCTGACGTGATGCGTTTTGTCGCCCATGAGCGTAGCGAGGCTGACATTCGGGAGGCCTTTGTGTCTCGTCTGTTGCCGTGGGCACCGGGCAGCTCGCACTGGCTCTGCCTTGTGGTGCGTGAGACGGCCAGCCAGACGCCGCTGGGCGTAACCGGCTATGTGCACCGGGAAGCAGATTGTGCCGAAGTCGGTTTTCTCTTTGCGCCCTCTGCGCAGGGGAAAGGTTACGGCTTTGAATCTCTGCGGGCGGTGTGTGATTTCGCGCTGACCCAGGGCAATATCCGTCGGCTCACCGCGACCGTGACGGCGGGAAATATCGCCTCAAGGCGACTGCTGGAAAAAAAAGGTTTTCAGCTGGAAGGTGAGTTGCGCGAGAGTTATTTCCTTTCAGGGCAATGGCATAACGACTGGCTATTCGGTTTACTGAAAAAGGAATATCCGTTCAGTAAAACCTGATCAACGGCCATTTGGCGGATATTCCCCGGGCTGTTTTCCCTTTATAGTTCCGCCATAAAGAGGAAACGCTTATGACGGGTTATGCAATGCAGATATCTTCTGCTGCAATCGCATTAATTAAAAAACAGCAGGGTCTTTCCCTGGAGAAATACCGTGACGAAAAGGGAATATGGGTTATAGGTTACGGTCACGTGATTCGCCAGTGGGAAAAATTTAACGGCCTCATCACGCCGACTGAGGCGGAGAATTTGCTTTTCAATGATATTCATTTATGTGAGTCGCTGCTGCGGGAAATGAACAAACGCCCATTAACCCAACAGCAGCATGATGCACTGGTATTAACGCTCTTCAGTTTTGGGGAAGATTCCCCTCTGCCAGAGAAGATCCTTCAGGCCGTCGCCCGGGTATAGTACATCGCGGCCTGCGTCCGGTTTTTGACATCAAGACGACGGAAAAGCGTCTCAAGATGGGCTTTTACCGTTGCCGCACTGATATTGAGATTACGACCTATCTCTTTATTTGACTCTCCGGCCGCCAGTAATTTCAATACCTCACGCTGGCGCTCACTTAACAATGACAGCTCATCATGAGAGGAGTGCTGGTTCATCCACTCGCCGGGAAAACAGACCATCCCTCGCGATACAGAATCCAGCACGGCGGAAAAGCGTTCGGGATTCGCATTACGAGGGATTATTGCCACCACGTTGCGCTGTAGCATTTGCTCAACCCAGCGAGGCTCTTTTTTCGTTAACACCAGCACCACGCGCGCTGTTGGAAAACGATTCATAATCTCTTCCGGTAAAGCCACACCGTTATCATGAATTAAATACCCATCTATCATGACGATAGCGGAAGGTGACGCGGATAAGTGTGCCCATAATTCATCAGTCTGACGAGTTCCTGTCAAATCTATTTCCGGAATTAATTTCTGCAAACTGCACTTCGCTCCATGAATAAATAATGACTGCCTGTCAAACATGATTACTCGCATCGTATTACTCCTCTGAGAATAGCGAAGGGGGATTCTACAGAGGCATTTTTTAAGAAAAAACTCAATGAATGGAGAGGTTACAATTCACCCAGCTCTCTTTATATCTTTCATCATTTAGACACACCTGCTTTAAGGATTTCCTTAAGAGGGTTCCCTCCCCCTTAAGTCTGAACATTACAGGAACATACCGCCTGAAACTTCAATACGTTGCGCATTCATCCAGCCCAGTTTGTCACTGAGCAACGCCGCAATGGCGTCACCGATATCATCGGGCAGGCCCACCCGTCCCAGCGCCGTCTGCGAGGCCAGCAGCTGGTTAAGCTCCGCATTATCCCTTACGCGTCCGCCTCCAAAGTCGGTTTCAATCGCGCCAGGCGCGATGATATTGACGGAAATTCCGCGCACGCCAAGCTCTTTTGCCTGATAGCGGGTCAGCACTTCCATCGCCCCTTTCATTGCCGCGTAAGTCCCTGAACCTGGCTGAGTAAAACGGGCCAGTCCGCTTGAGACATTCAGGATCCGTCCTCCGTCTTTTATGAGCGGCAGCAGCTGTTGTGTGAGGAAAAACGGACCTTTGAAGTGAATATTCACCGCATCATCAAATTGCGCTTCTGTCGTCTCGGTATAGGGTGCGTATAACCCTGTACCTGCGTTGTTCACTAAATAGTCAAAGGTGTCACGTTGCCAGACGTGTGTAAGGGTTTCCTTCACCTGTTGAGCGAAGCGCGCAAAACTTGCCGTATCGCCGACGTTAAGCTGCAATGCTGCCGCTTTTCTACCTTTTCCCTCAATTTCGCGTACAACTTCCTGCGCCTCCTGCTGACTGCTGTTCCAGGTCAGGATGATATCTGTCCCTTCCGCAGCAAGCTTCAAAACCGCATTTTTACCCAGGCCGCGGCTACCGCCCGTCACTAATGCAATACGTTCACGCATAATTCACCTCGTTTCGACTGCGATGAAGATTGAGAATGAGCTTATTAGATGGTAGAAAATCAATAAATAGTGCCGCCAACGCTTCACTGTTTCATTTCAAACAACAATGACCCATATCTATGGATAAAATATACGCAATGCAGCTTTTCCTTCGCGTCGCGGAACTGGAGAGTTTTACCCGCGCGGCGGAGACGTTAAGCCTGCCGAAGGGGAGTGTCTCGCGGCAGATCCAGGCGCTGGAGAACGCGCTTGGCACTCAACTGCTGCACCGCACTACCCGCCGCGTCAGCCTGACGCAGGACGGCATGGTTTATTACGAACGCGCAAAAGATCTGCTGATGAATCTGGACGAACTGGACGGCATGTTTCTGCACGACCCTTCCACCATCAGCGGTCGGCTACGTGTGGATATGCCCGTTGCCATTGCACGAAATGTCGTCATTCCGAAACTGCCTGCATTTTTACAACAGTTTCCCGGCATTGAGCTTGAGCTAAGCAGCAGCGATCGTCTGGTCGATGTCATCCGCGAAGGATTTGACTGCGTGGTTCGCGTGGGAAACTTGAAGGACTCCGGGCTTATCGCCCGCCCGCTTGGGAAGCTTTCAGTGATTAACTGCGCCAGCCCGGATTATCTCACGCGATTCGGCTACCCTGAGACGCTGGATGATTTGGGCTCACACGCCCTCATTCATTACTCCGCCACGCTGGGCACCCGTCCTCTGGGTTTTGAGTATTTCAACGGCAGCGCGACCCAGTGGATAAAAACGGGAGGCGTTTTGACGGTGAACAGCACGGAAACCTACCAGGCCGCCTGTATCGCCGGGCTTGGCATTATTCAGGCTCCGCGCGTCGGGGTGCGTGATGCCCTGCGCACGAAAAAACTCGTTGAGATCCTGCCGCAATATCGGGCTGAACCAATGCCCGTCTCCCTCATTTATCCCCACCGCCGTAACCTCTCCCGTCGGGTGCATGTGTTTATGGAGTGGCTTACCGAACTCACAAAAAGTTACGTGGACTAGTCGCAAGCTATAATTCAGTAACATCCAGCTCAACGAAAAGGAAAATGCGCGTGACGCCGGAAAATAACCCGCAACGACCGACTCAACATTTAGATTATGAACCCATCAAAAAGATGGATAACGAGCCTGAAGCGCCGAAGGAGCCTGGAACGACCAGCAAAGCGCTGGGCACCGTGACCGGCATAGCCGAAAAAATTCAGCAGATACCAGCGATTGCTCACCTGATCCGCGCCGCTGAGCGCTTTAACGACCGTATGGGAAATCAGTTTGGCGCGGCGATCACCTACTTCTCTTTCCTGTCGATGATCCCCATCCTGATGGTGTCGTTTGCTGCCGCCGGTTTTGTGCTGGCGTCTCACCCGACGCTGTTGCAGGACATCTTCAATAAGATCCTGACCAACGTCAGCGACCAGACGCTCGCCACGACGCTCAAAAGCACCATCAACACCGCCGTGCAGCAGCGTACCACCGTGGGTATCGTCGGGTTGCTGATTGCGCTCTATTCCGGGGTTAACTGGATGGGCAACCTGCGTGAAGCCATTCGCGCCCAGTCGCGTGACGTCTGGGAGCGTACGCCGCAGGATCAAGAGAAGATATGGGTGAAGTATTTGCGCGACTTTATCTCGCTGATTGGTCTGCTGGTGGCGCTGGTCATCACGCTCTCTATCACCTCGGTCGCCGGTTCTGCGCAGCAGATGATTATCTCCGCGCTGTATCTGGACTACATTGAATGGCTGAAACCGGCCTGGCGCGGTATAGGGCTTGCTATCTCCATCTTTGCTAACTACCTGCTGTTCTTCTGGATCTTCTGGCGTTTGCCCCGCCATCGGCCGCGCAAGAAGGCGCTGATCCGTGGGACGTTGATTGCCGCCATTGGCTTTGAGGTGATCAAAATTGTGATGACCTATACGCTGCCATCGCTGGTGAAGTCCCCCTCCGGCGCGGCCTTTGGTTCGGTGCTGGGGCTGATGGCCTTCTTCTATTTCTTCGCACGCCTGACGCTGTTCTGTGCCGCGTGGATCGCCACCGCAGAGTATAAAGACGACCCGCGCATGCCGGGAAAAACCCACCACTGATGTCCTGTCGGGCTGATATTTCAGCCCGATTCATCATTTCAGCATATAAATCCAGACCGTAACTTTTATTTAACTCAAAACCAGTTTTAATGACTGATATTTAAAATGTGTGAAGCATTTCATGGAAGTGTTTTCGCTGGCCTGAAAATTATCCGCTTTTTGTTGCTTTTATGACCATGTCACGCCTTTGTTACAGATTGAAATGTCGCTTTTGCTGTGCCTAATATGGCCCTTCGTTCGTCCAAAAATAAGAAAATATTATGCAAGCAACAGCCACCACACTTAACGAAGGGGCGGAACACGTTCCGGTCAACTCCCGCAATAAAGTCGTCGTCGCATCGCTGATTGGCACCGCCATTGAGTTCTTCGACTTTTATATTTACGCCACCGCTGCGGTCATTGTCTTTCCGCATATTTTCTTCCCACAGGGCGACCCGACGGCAGCCACGTTACAGTCTTTAGCTACCTTTGCTATCGCCTTCGTTGCGCGTCCTATAGGTTCAGCGGTCTTTGGCCACTTTGGCGATCGCGTCGGTCGTAAAGTGACGCTGGTTGCCTCACTGCTGACGATGGGGATCTCCACCGTCGCCATCGGCCTGCTGCCGACCTATGAAACTATCGGCATTCTGGCGCCTGTGCTGCTGGCGCTGGCGCGCTTTGGTCAGGGCCTGGGGCTGGGCGGGGAATGGGGCGGCGCGGCGCTGCTGGCGACCGAGAACGCCCCGGCGCGTAAGCGTGCCCTGTATGGCTCTTTCCCACAGCTGGGTGCGCCGATTGGCTTCTTCTTCGCGAACGGCACCTTCCTGCTCCTCTCCTGGCTGCTGACCGATGAACAGTTCATGAGCTGGGGCTGGCGTATTCCGTTCGTCTTCTCTGCCGTGCTGGTGCTGATTGGCCTGTACGTGCGCGTGTCGCTGCACGAGACGCCGGTCTTCGCTAAAGTCGCCGCGGCGAAAAAGCAGGTTAAAGTTCCGCTGGGGACGCTACTGACCAAACACCTCCGCGTGACCGTGCTGGGTACGTTCATCATGCTGGCGACCTACACGCTGTTCTATATCATGACCGTGTACTCAATGACCTACAGTACCGCCGCCGTACCGGTCGGACTGGGCCTGCCGCGTAACGAAGTGCTGTGGATGCTGATGATGGCGGTTATTGGATTTGGCGTGATGGTGCCCATCGCGGGCCTGCTGGCGGATAAATTTGGCCGTCGTTCAAGCATGATCGTCATCACCTCGCTGATCATCCTGTTCGCACTGTTTGTCTTCCCGCCGCTGCTGGGTTCAGGTAGCCCTGCGCTGGTGATGGCGTATCTGCTGATTGGTCTGAGCCTGATGGGGCTGACCTTTGGCCCAATGGGCGCGCTGCTGCCGGAGCTGTTCCCGACTGAAGTGCGTTATACCGGCGCGTCGTTCTCCTATAACGTTTCGTCTATTCTGGGCGCCTCGGTGGCCCCGTATATCGCCACGTGGCTTCAGGCGAACTATGGTCTGTTCTATGTGGGTGTCTATCTGGCGGCAATGGCAGCGTTGACGCTGATTGCGCTGCTGCTGACGCACGAAACTAAGCATCAGACTCTGTAAGCGAATGCCGGGTGGCGGCTACGCCTTACCCGGCCTACGATCCACATGTAGGCCGGGTAAGCGCAGCGTCACCCGGCAAGAACAGGCCACACCTTACTTCTTCATCTGCGACAAAATCGTCCGACACTGATTCGCTTCGCCTTCTGACGGCGAAATCAACGCCAGCAGCGCCGCCGCAGGGGTGACCAGCGTGGCGAGGGCGGCGGCAACCGCACCGCGCGCAATCAGCGGCCCGGCCTTCACGCCCGCCTGCGGATCTTTGAAGGTCCCGCGAACGTAGAGCGGCGAGCGCAGGGTGATGATGCGAATGCCTTTACTTTCCGGATCGATGGTTAAATCCAGCTGCTCGGACGCCATGCTGGCGGTACCGGTGATGTTGATAACCGCGTTTTCCGTGTCGAATGCGAAAATCTGCGGACGCGCCACACCGTTGACCAGGTCCACGTTTGCCGCCGCGCAGTTCACGCGCACTTCATCGTCTCCGAAGATTTGTCCGACGATGAAGTTACCGACGTTCAGCCCCAGGATCTCCATCAGGTTACGGCTCACCAGCCCGTCGTTCATTAGCAGCTTCAGGTTGCCGTTTCCGCTGCCTAACAGCGCGGCCACAGAGTTACCCGTGCCGCGAATGTCCGCATCGCCGTTCATCTCACCAAGGGTTTTCTGCATCAACTCCACGTCCGGCATCAGCTCTTTCAGCTTCAGACGACGCGCCTGGATCTCCGCCCTTCCCTGCATCGGCTTTTTATCCCCCTCCAGGTGGATATTCGAGGAAATGGTTCCCCCGGCCATGCCAAACTTCAGCGGTTGCAGGCGCAGATCGGCGTTTTTCAGGATGATATGGGTCGAGAGGTTGCTCAACGGCAGCGTGCTGCCATGCTCAATTTTACGTCCTTTGAAGCGCACGTCCGCATCCATTACGTCCCACTTGTCGGTTTCGAAGCGGTCATAGGGCAGCACTTTACCCGCAGGCTGAGCGTCCTTTTTGACCTCTTTTGACTTCGTGCCTTTACCCGAATCTACGCCAATCAGCGGACCAAGATCGGCTAGACGCAGCTGGCGGGATTCAACGTCCCCCTCCAGTTTCGGGCGCGGTTTTCCGGTGGTGTAGGTCAGCGTGCCGTGTATATCGCTATCGCCGATGCGGCCGTTGAACCCCCGGTAGTCAAAGACGGACGATTTTTCAGCGTCGATTTTTGCGACCAGCCGCCCGTCCGTTTCAAACGGCGGGGTATCCGGCAGCAGCACGCCGGTGAGATCGTACAATTCACCCAGCGAATCCCCGGCAAACTTAAGCTGGAGGTCGACGCCGCCCATGTTCATCGGGTCGTTAACCGTGCCCACGAACGCCACGCGGGTATTGCCCGAGCGGAAGTCCGCCTGCACCGGGAACGGCGTGCCCTCACTCCTGAGCGCCAGCATGCCGCCGATTTTGCCTTTACCGGTCAGTGGCTGGCCGTTGTAGCGCCCTTTCGCTGTCAGGCCGAAGACGTAATCGCCAGCTTTGCTGTCATCGCCTTTGGCTTTGCTGCCCGTCACTTCGCTAAACGGCAGCGGCTTGCCCAGCGGATCGACGAGGATCTCCACGTCAGCCTTACTTACTTTATCGTCAATGGCGATCTGCCCCCGATCGAACAGAATATTGTCGAGGCGGAAAGACCACGAAGAGGGCTGCGCATTCGGATCTTTATCGCCGCTGCTGGCGAGATCGAACGTCCAGTTGTTGGTTTTCTCCGACAGGCGAATCAGCCGCGCGTCGGGCTGCTGAAGTTTGATCCACGGCAGATACACCGTTTTGGTTAACAGGGCTAACGGCGCCAGCGTGGCTTCCACGCGCGGCAGGTGGATCATGGTCACTTCGGGGATGTCCGGCGGGTTGCCAAGAATGATGTCGTCAGCGTGAACGTGCGGCCAGGGCACCCAGCTTCGCCAGCCGGTTTCCTCTTTCTGACGCTCCCACACGACCCCCAAATCGCCACGTATTGCGAAGGGGCGGTTTAGCTCGGTCGAGACTTTCTGGTTGATGGTCGGTTTGAGGCGGTTCCAGTCAAACGTGGCGATAATGATGATTAAGACCACGATCAGCAACAAGAAAATCCCTGCTGTCCAGGAAATCACCCTGGTTGTTTTTGTCATTGTTGTCCCCTTTCCTGATGAACTTGCCTTTAAAACTATAGTTCAGACAAAGGGAAGCGGGCAGATCAGAGGGTGGTTATCACCTTTTCCAGGGTATCCATGGGGACAGGACGAGAGAGGAAATAACCCTGTGCCGCCGCTGCCGGAGAATTTTGCACGTCGCGCCACTCTTCCAGCGTCTCTACGCCTTCCACAATGACGCCCTGGCAATAGCGGTTCATCAGTTGCAGGAGCATCGTAAACAGGTTCCGTCCTTCCGGTGTCTGGCGCAGCATGATAAACAGATCGCGGGCCACTTTGATGTAGTCATAACGCACTTCGCTCAGGGCGGAGAAGTTGGCCATACCGGTACCGAAATCATCCAGCCACAGCGGGCCAAACTCACACATCGAGGCAAATGAGGAGTCCTGCGGCAGCTGAACATGTTCCACCAGCTCGAAGCGCATCCACGGCAGGGTGGCAATCAGCGCCTGCAGCGTCGCATTCTGACGTAACGCCATCAGGGTTGGGCCATCCACGTTCACCGAAGCCAGAATACCGTGCTGCTCGAAGAACGCCTGCTTCGTCGCCAGCATTCTCAACTGCTCTTCCAGCACGTCGATGCGCTGACGCACGGCAACCTCCGCAAAATAGCGGTCCGGCGCGATACGCTGCGAAGGGTTCGATGGATGAGTGACGACCGTTAACACCTCAATTGCCATTAACCGACCGTCAGTACGGTAGATAGGCTGATAGGTGTACGCTCGCTCACATTGCAGCCAGCAGCGATGCTCCTGCAAGTTCTCAATACTTGCCTCAGGCGTAGTGCTCAGCCGCTGGATAACCTGCTCTGACTTCATTTCGGATGTCCTGTTGTATGGGATAGCCTTTCTGGACTCGTCACTGAGTTATCGGCCCGCCAGGTGAGAACTTTATGTTCAATTCAGCGGGAAAATGAAATTAAGATGACAGAAATATGCCGGAACACGCGCTGGCTCAAAAAAAATAATGGAACGTCGTTTTAATATGGTTGACCGTAAAAAACACACAGCGCACACTACCCTTAATTACTCTGTTCAGGTTCACGACTATGTCTAAGAAAATTGCCGTGATTGGCGAATGCATGATTGAGCTGTCCCAGAAAGGCGCGGAAGTCAGCCGCGGTTTTGGCGGCGATACATTGAACACCTCCGTTTACATTGCCCGTCAGGTCGCCCCCGACGCGCTGAGCGTGAGCTACGTTACCGCGCTGGGAACGGACAGCTTCAGCCAGCAGATGCTGGAGGCCTGGCAGGGTGAAAACGTTGAAACTTCGCTGATCCAGCGAATGGAAAACCGTCTGCCGGGTTTGTACTACATCGAAACCGACAGTACCGGCGAGCGCACCTTCTATTACTGGCGTAATGAAGCGGCTGCCAAATTCTGGCTGGAAAGCGATGCCGCCGCTGCGATTTGCGAAGAGCTGGCCACCTTCGATTACCTCTACCTGAGCGGGATCAGCCTGGCGATCCTGAGCCAGCAGAGCCGTGAAAAGCTGCTGTCACTGCTGCGCGAATGCCGTGCCAACGGCGGTAAGGTGATTTTCGATAACAACTACCGTCCGCGCCTCTGGGCCAGCCGTGAAGAGACGCAGCAGGTGTATCAGCAGATGCTGGAATGCACCGATATCGCCTTCCTGACGCTGGACGATGAAGATGCCCTGTGGGGTGAAAAGCCGGTTGATGAGGTCATCGCCCGGACACAGGCCGCTGGGGTCAGCGAAGTGGTGATTAAGCGCGGGGCGGAGTCTTGCCTGGTGGCGGTGGCGGGTGAAGCCGTGAAAGAGGTGCCGGCGGTGAAGCTGGCGAAAGAGAAAGTGATTGATACCACTGCGGCGGGCGATTCTTTCAGCGCGGGGTATCTGGCGGTACGTTTGACGGGAGGTACGCCAGAAGCGGCAGCGCAGCGCGGACACTTGACGGCCAGCACGGTGATTCAGTATCGCGGAGCGATTATTCCGCGCGAGGCGATGCCTGCTTAAGGAATGGGCGGGCTGATGCCCTCACCCTAACCCTCTCCCACAGGGCTGAGGGTTCCCCACAAATTAATGCGAGCACTGAGCAATCCCCTCGCCCCTCCGGGGAGAGGGTGAGGGTGAGGGGAACATACGGCGGTGGTGGTCATTCCGTTCACTTTATGTTCCTTGCTACTCTGTAACGACATGACCGGTGAACGTGCCAGGGTGGCTCAGTCGCCACCACCCTGGCGACCCGGGCTCCCGGCGGTAAATCGCCGCTTCGCGGTGACCTCGGCTTATTCCTTCCGGCTTATCGGGTACGGGCGGAGGCAACGTCCCTGTAAAGCCGCCCTCTC
>NZ_NRIQ01000013.1:0-66282 GCF_020224095.1 Enterobacter sp. CCUG 70166 | reverse complement strand
TTTTTGGGGTCAGTACAACCGAGGCTACCCCTCAACCCCAACAAGTTGAGAGTAGCCTCTTATTCTTTTTTTCACAAGGAGTAAAAGGCATGACGCCATTAAAAACTGCGTTAGGCATCGTTTTTATTATTTGCCTGACGATAGTGATCTTTACCTTTATTACTCGCGGTAAGTTATGTGAGTTTTCAATAAAGAGTGAACATCAGGAGGTGGCGGCGAAATTAGCCTGTAACGCAGGCTAACCTCTTCGGGTGGAACGCGTGTTCCGCCCGGCTTGTGGGATGCTGAGGTCTTAACGCACCCGTTTTTTTCTTCTGTCACCGCGATTATACTGCGCGGCATGTACCCCGATGATAAGAATCCATGAAAGCCATTTTTCTGTTGTTGTTATTTTTAACCGCCTTTGCCCGTGCCGATGAGATAGGCAGCCAGTATCGAAAACAGGCGGAAGCCGGTGATGCGCGCGCCCAGTATTATCTTGCCGATACGTACTTCAGCTCCGGCGACAGCAAGCAGGCCGCGCTGTGGGCCGAGAAAGCGGCGAAAGGCGGCAATGTCGACGCCATGGCGCTGCTGTCGCAAATCCTCTTTACGCAGGGCGACTACGCACAGGCCAAAGCTCTGGCCCAACAGGCAAACATTGCGGGCAGCAAACGCGGCGCGATCATGCTGGCGCGGGTGCTGGTGAACACGCAAGCAGGCAAGACCGACTACCCGCAGGCCATTAAACTGCTGCAAACGGCGACCGAAGACATCGATAGCGACTCGGCGGTAGACGCGCAACAGCTGCTGGGGCTGATCTATGCCAACGGCGTTGAAGTCCCTCAGGATGACGTGCAGGCTGCGGCGTGGTTCAAGCGGAGTTCGGCTCTGTCCAGGACGGGCTATGCGGAGTACTGGGCAGGCATGCTGTTCAGGCAGGGTGAGAAAGGCTTTATCACACCGAATAAACAGAAAGCGCTTTACTGGTTAAACCTGAGCTGTACGGAAGGGTTTGATACCGGGTGTGAAGAGTTTGATGCGTTGAGCGGGGAGTGAATTATTGCCCGGTGGCGCTGCGCTTACCGGGCCTACGGTTATGTAGGCCGGGTAAGGCGAAGCCGCCACCCGGCATTTTTACATCACTGGTCAGCCGTTTTATCAAAACGACCCAGCACCTCGCGTTCATACGCCAGCGCTTTTTTACGGTCGAACTTGTGTTCCCACTTGGAGATTACCAGCACCGCCAGCGCATTACCCACCACGTTCAGCGCGGTACGCGCCATGTCGAGGATACGGTCCACACCGGCGATAAACGCCAGGCCTTCCAGCGGAATACCGACGCTGCCCAGCGTCGCCAGCAGCACCACGAAGGAGACGCCCGGCACGCCTGCGATACCCTTTGAGGTCACCATCAGGGTCAACACCAGCACGATTTCCTGCCACAGCGACAGGTCAATGCCGTACAGCTGAGCGATAAAGATTGCCGCAATACTCTGATACAGCGTTGAACCATCCAGGTTGAAGGAGTAACCGGTCGGTACAACGAAGCTGGTAATGGACGCCGGTGCACCGTAGGCCTCCATCTTCTCAATGATACGCGGCAGCACGCTCTCGGAGCTTGCCGTGGAGTACGCCAGAATCAGCTCATCTTTCAGAATGCGGATTAGGATCCAGATGCTCAGCCCGCACAGGCGCGCCACAATCCCCAGCACTACCAGCGCAAAGAACAGGATCGCGAAGTGCACCAGAATCACCAACTTCGCCAACGGCCACAGGGAAGCAAAGCCGAAGTTCGCCACGGTTACGGCGATCAGCGCAAAAACACCCACCGGCGCATAGCGCATCACCATGTGGGTAACTTTGAACATGGTTTCAGAGATAGAGCGGAACACCGTTACCAGCGGTTCACGGTGCGTCGCGGGCAGGGAAGAAAGCCCCAGACCAAAGAGCACCGAGAAGAAGATGATCGGCAGCATCTCGCCCTTCGCCATTGACGCGATAATGTTGGTCGGCACCAGTGACAGAATTGTGCCCATCAGACCGTGCGAATGGCTCTGCACGTCGGCGGTGGTGCTTTGATATTTCGAAATATCCACCGTCGCCAGCTGCGACATATCAATCCCGGAACCTGGCTGGAACACGTTCGCCAGGGTGATACCAAGAATGATGGCAACCGTGGTGATCACTTCGAAATAGAGAATGGTTTTAACGCCGATGCGGCCTAACTGTTTCGCATCACCTACCCCGGCAATACCGACCACCAGCGTCGAGATCACAATCGGCACAACAATCATCTTGATCAGATGAATAAAGATATCGCCCGCTGGCGAGAGAAGGTTCGCAATCAGCCACTCGCGGCTGTCGCTATGGTAATGGAGGTAACTGCCCAGCAAGATGCCCAGCACAAGGGCCAGCAGGATCTGCCAGGCCAGGCTGACTTTCAAATTTTTCATAGAAACTGACTTCCTCAATGAAATCTCCGCACCAGCAAAACTGCATGAATATGGAGACATACTGAAAGGGTATGAATTGTGTTGCGTTGGTTTATGGGATTTTTTAACGCGCCGTATGAGTATCATTTGCACGGCATGCTGCGCAAGCCTTAAAGAACAAGGCATTTCACTGCAAAAAGCGTCATTGACGGTAATTAATAGCAATCCACATCAATAACCGATTGTTATGAAAAAACTTTTACAAACAAAAAAGTGAATAATTCTTCAGATGAATTATTTCCCTTCAAAGTTTCATTCGCTCAATTTTCATACTCTTCAGACATTGCGTGATCTGTCGCCCAAATACTAAACAAAGCTTGTAAAGCCCCTACTATTAACGTTTTTGCGACATATTATTAACATCTTACAAGGAGAAAAAAAGCCATGAGCCAAATACACAAACACGACATTCCCGCAAACATTGCGGACCGTTGCCTGATAAGCCCGGAGCAGTACCAGGAGAAATACCAGCAGTCCATTTCCAGCCCTGACGCATTCTGGGGTGAACAGGGCCACATCCTCGACTGGATCAAACCTTATCAGAAGGTAAAGAACACCTCTTTCGCGCCGGGCAACGTCTCCATTAAATGGTATGAAGACGGCACGCTGAACCTGGCGGCGAACTGCCTGGACCGCCATCTTGCCGAACGCGGCAACGAAACGGCCATTATCTGGGAAGGCGACGATGCCTCTCAGAGCAAACACATCTCATATAAAGAGCTTCATCGCGACGTCTGCCGCTTCGCCAACGTGCTGCTGGCCCAGGGCATTAAAAAAGGCGATGTGGTGGCGATCTATATGCCGATGGTGCCGGAAGCCGCGGTGGCTATGCTGGCCTGCGCGCGCATCGGCGCGATCCACTCCGTTATTTTTGGTGGCTTCTCGCCGGAGGCGGTTGCCGGACGTATCGTCGACTCGAACTCAAAGCTGGTGATCACCGCTGACGAGGGCGTGCGTGCCGGGCGCGGCATTCCGCTGAAGAAAAACGTCGATGAAGCGCTGAAAAACCCGAACGTGAAATCCATCCATAACGTCATTGTCTTCAAACGCACGGGTGGCAACATCGACTGGCACGAAGGCCGAGACCTGTGGTGGAGCGATCTGATTGAAAACGCGAGCGACCAGCATCAGCCGGAAGAGATGAACGCGGAAGATCCGCTGTTTATCCTTTATACCTCCGGATCCACTGGTAAGCCGAAAGGCGTGCTGCATACCACCGGCGGCTATCTGGTTTACGCGGCCACCACCTTTAAATACGTTTTCGACTACCATCCGGGCGACATCTACTGGTGTACCGCCGACGTGGGCTGGGTCACCGGTCACAGCTACCTGCTGTACGGCCCGCTGGCCTGCGGCGCAACGACGCTGATGTTTGAAGGCGTACCTAACTGGCCATCGCCGGCGCGTATGTGCCAGGTGGTCGATAAGCATCAGGTCAACATTCTCTACACCGCGCCAACGGCGATCCGTGCGCTGATGGCGGAAGGCGATAAAGCCATCGAAGGGACCGACCGCTCTTCCCTGCGCATCCTCGGTTCCGTGGGCGAGCCGATCAACCCGGAAGCCTGGGAGTGGTACTGGAAGAAGATCGGCAACGAGAAGTGCCCGGTGATGGACACCTGGTGGCAGACCGAAACCGGCGGCTTCATGATCACCCCGATGCCGGGCGCCACGCAGTTGAAAGCCGGTTCGGCCACCCGTCCGTTCTTCGGCGTGCAGCCCGCGCTGGTGGACAACGAAGGCAATCCGCAGGAAGGGGCCACCGAAGGCAACCTGGTGATCGTCGATTCCTGGCCTGGCCAGGCGCGTACCCTGTTCGGCGACCATGAGCGCTTCGAGCAGACCTACTTCTCGACCTTTAAAAACATGTACTTCAGCGGCGACGGCGCGCGCCGGGACGAAGACGGTTATTACTGGATCACCGGACGCGTGGACGACGTGCTGAATGTTTCCGGCCACCGTCTGGGCACGGCGGAGATTGAGTCTGCGCTGGTGTCGCATCCGAAGATTGCCGAAGCGGCAGTTGTCGGCATTCCTCACAATATCAAAGGCCAGGCGATCTACGCCTACGTCACCCTGAACCACGGCGAGGAGCCGTCGCCAGAGCTGTATACCGAGGTGCGCAACTGGGTGCGTAAAGAGATCGGCCCGCTGGCCACGCCGGACGTGCTGCACTGGACCGACTCACTGCCGAAAACCCGTTCCGGCAAGATTATGCGTCGTATTCTGCGCAAAATCGCAGCAGGCGACACCAGCAACCTCGGTGATACCTCAACGCTTGCCGATCCTGGCGTGGTGGACAAACTGCTCGAAGAGAAGCAGGCCATCGCAATGCCTTCCTAGTGTTTTCTCCCTCTCCCCGTGGGAGAGGGCCGGGGTGAGGGCATCAGACCGCACCTTCCTTCCATCACCCTAACCCTCTCCCCATAGGGGAGAGGGGATAAAAACAAACCAACCTTACCTTTGGAGACTCTGTGATGAATAACGATATTTGTCAGCAGATAGAGAATAGTGCGCACTACAGGGAGCTCGTCGAAAAACGGCAACGGTTTGCCTTTATCCTTTCCATCATCATGCTGGTTATTTACGTCGGCTTTATTCTGCTGATCGCCTTTGCGCCGCAGTGGCTCGGTACGCCGCTGCACGCCGGAACCAGCGTTACGCGCGGCATCCCAATTGGCATTGGCGTTATCGTTATTTCGTTTGTGCTGACAGGTGTGTATGTCTGGCGTGCGAACGGTGAATTCGATCGTCTTAACAGAGAAGTTCTGCGCGAGGTAAAAGCATCATGAAGCGAGTCCTGACGGCGCTTGCCGCCACACTTCCCTTTGCTGCCCATGCGGCAGATGCCCTTACCGGCGAGGTCCAGCGCCAGCCAACCAACTGGCAGGCGATTATCATGTTCCTGATTTTCGTGGTGCTAACGCTTTACATCACCTACTGGGCGTCGAAACGCGTGCGCTCCCGTAACGATTACTACACCGCGGGCGGCAACATTACCGGCTTCCAGAACGGGCTGGCGATTGCGGGAGACTTTATGTCTGCCGCCTCGTTCCTCGGGATCTCCGCGCTGGTTTATACCTCGGGGTATGACGGCCTGATCTACTCCCTCGGCTTCCTCGTCGGCTGGCCGATCATTCTGTTCCTGATTGCCGAGCGCCTGCGTAACCTTGGCCGCTACACCTTTGCAGACGTAGCTTCATACCGCCTCAAACAAGGCCCCATCCGCATGCTCTCCGCCTGCGGTTCGCTGGTGGTGGTGGCGCTCTATCTCATCGCCCAGATGGTCGGCGCGGGCAAACTGATCGAGCTGCTGTTCGGTCTGAACTACCACGTCGCGGTGGTGCTGGTAGGCGTGCTGATGGTGATGTACGTCCTGTTCGGCGGCATGCTGGCCACCACCTGGGTACAGATCATCAAAGCGGTACTGCTGCTGTTCGGCGCCAGCTTTATGGCCTTTATGGTGATGAAGCACGTCGGGTTCAGCTTCAATAATCTGTTTACCGAAGCCATGTCAGTGCACCCGAAAGGGGAAGCGATCATGAGTCCGGGCGGGCTGGTGAAAGATCCGATATCCGCGCTCTCGCTCGGTCTCGGCCTGATGTTCGGTACCGCTGGCCTGCCGCATATCCTGATGCGTTTCTTCACGGTGTCTGATGCACGTGAAGCGCGTAAAAGCGTGTTCTACGCCACCGGGTTTATGGGCTACTTCTACATACTGACCTTTATCATCGGCTTTGGCGCGATCATGCTGGTGGGGGCAAACCCGGCGTTTAAAGACGCGGCGGGCGCGCTTATCGGCGGTAACAACATGGCGGCGGTGCATCTGGCCGACGCGGTAGGCGGTAACCTGTTCCTCGGCTTTATCTCTGCCGTGGCCTTCGCCACCATCCTCGCGGTGGTTGCCGGGCTGACGTTGGCTGGTGCGTCTGCGGTATCGCACGATCTCTACGCCAACGTTTTCCGCAAAGGCGCAAGCGAGCGCGATGAGCTGAAAGTCTCCAAAATCACCGTACTGGTGCTGGGCGTCGTCGCCATCCTGCTGGGGATTTTGTTCGAGAAGCAGAACATCGCCTTTATGGTGGGGCTGGCCTTCTCGATTGCGGCAAGCTGTAACTTCCCGATCATTCTGCTCTCCATGTACTGGTCAAAACTGACCACCCGTGGGGCTATGATTGGCGGCTGGCTGGGGCTGCTGACGGCGGTGATTCTGATGATCCTCGGCCCGACCATCTGGGTGCAGATCCTCGGTCACGAAAGCGCTATCTTCCCGTATGAATACCCGGCGCTGTTCTCCATTGCCGTGGCGTTTATCGGGATCTGGTTCTTCTCAGCGACCGACAACTCGCCGGAGGGTAACCTGGAGCGTGAGAAATTCCGCGCCCAGTTTATCCGCTCGCAAACCGGCCTGGGTGTTGAGCAAGGCCGCGCGCACTAAACCTTTTCTCCCCGGTCGCTCTGGCCGGGGAACTTAAAACATCACCCACGCTACCAGCGGCGCGATTAATACCATTGTCACGCCCGAGAGCATCATCACCAGGCTTGCAACAACGCCTTCCTGCTGTCCCAGCTCATACGAACGTGCCGTCCCCGCCCCGTGCGACGCCGCGCCAAACCCTGCCCCTTTCGCCATCCCTTCGCGAATGGAAAGGCGCAGAAACAGCACATCCCCCACTGCCATGCCGAACACGCCGGTCACCACCACAAACAGCGCCACCAGATCCGGCTGTCCGCCGAGCGGTTTAGCCGCCGCCAGCGCGAACGGTGTGGTCACCGAGCGTACCGCCAGGCTGCGCTGGATTTCATCAGACAGGGTAAACAGCCGCGCCAGCCAGACCGAGCTGCACACCGCCACTACCGTCGCGGTGACGACTCCCGCGCTGAGCGACATCCAGTGGCGTTTAATAATTGCCAGGTTGTCATACACCGGCACCGCAAAGGCGATAGTCGCCGGGCCGAGCAGCCACAGCAGCCAGTGGGATTCACCAATGTAGTTCTGCCAGGAGATATGGCCGAAGACCAGCATCAGCACCAGCAGGATCGGCGTAAAGACCAGCGGCATCAGCGGCAGCGTGCGAAAGCGGCGATACAGGCGCTTGTTGGCAAAGTAAATGACGACTGTCGCAATCAGGCATAGCACGCTTATCTGAAAGTTAGTCATGCTTCTGCCTGCTGATTTCAAAGCGATACACTTTATCCACCACCCAGGCGGTGGCGCCCAGCACCATCAGCGTGCTCAGGGCGATAACCGCAAAGATGCGCCAGCCGTCGACCATCAGCAGTTGCGCATAATTCACCACCGCCACCACGGCCGGAACGAAGAACAGCAGCATCTCCGCCAGCAGCCAGCGCGCACCGGCCCGCACCCAGCTAAGGGGCAACGCGCGACAGAGGATCAGCGTCAGCATCAGCACCATTCCCACCAGGTTGGCGGGTAAAGGCAGGTTCAGCCAGTCGACAAGATATTCAGCAAAAACAAACAGTCCCGCGTAGAGCAGTACCTGAACCGGTACCTGGAGTCGTTGAACAACGGCAGGCGTAACACGGCTTAACGCCACGGCCATGGGGGTTTTCCTCAGAAATGAGACGAGGCGCCAGTATAGTGAGCGTACGGTATCGACTGAAATGAATTAAAATCATCGAAGGTATAGTTTCGAGGAATAATCATGGACATAAGAACGCTGCGCTATTTTGTCGAGGTGGTTCGCCAGCAAAGTTTTACCCGCGCAGCGGAGAAGTTATTCGTAACCCAGCCTACCATCAGTAAGATGCTGAAAAACCTCGAAGATGAGCTGAACTGTACCCTGCTGATCCGCGACGGGCGCAAGCTGCTACTGACCGATACCGGTCGCGTAGTGTTCGAGCGCGGGCTGGCAATTCTGGCGGAGTTCCGCCAGCTGGAGGCCGAGCTTGGGGACATCAACCACCTGACAAAAGGGCTGCTGCGGCTCGGCATTCCGCCGATGGTCGGCATGATGATGGCCGGGCCGATTAGCCTGTTTCGCCAGCGCTATCCCGGCGTTGAGCTAAAAATTTCTGAATTTGGCGGCCTGACCGTGCAGCAGGCGGTGATGAACGGTGAACTGGACGTGGCCATGACGGCCCTTCCCGTGGAAGAAGAGAGCGGGCTGGCAACGCTGCCGCTGTTCAGCCACCCGCTGTGCGTGCTGGTGCCGCGCTCCGGCGACTGGCTGAAGATTGAATCAGTAAAACCCGAGCTGCTCGGCGAACACCCGCTGCTGATTTACAACGAAGATTTCGCCTTAAGCCGCCAGCTGATGGCGCTGTTCAACCAGCACAACGTAAAGCCGCGCATTGCGGTGCGCAGCGGCCAGTGGGATTTTCTGGCAGCGATGGTACAGGCGGGCGTGGGGATAGCCATTCTGCCGCAGCCGATCTGCGAGCGGCTGGATAAAAACACGCTGCGCTGGATCCCGCTGGAGAGCGATCTGCACTGGCAGTTAGGGATGATCTGGCGTGAAGGGGTGTATCTGTCGCACAGCACACAGGCGTGGTTGCAATGCTGTGAGGGGTTTTGGGTACCCTAACCTAACCCTCTCCCTGTGGGCTGAGNNGCGACCCGGGCTCCCGGCGGTAAATCGCCGCTTCGCGGTGCCCTCGGCTTATTCCTTCCGGCTTATCGGGTACGGGCGGAGGCAACGTCCCTGTAAAGCCGCCCTCTCGGCGCATCCCTGCGCCTCGCCCCGGCCTGCAGGAAACGCCTCAGCGATTTACAGCCGGACCAGGGCATCGCTGACAGCCCTCAGTCATTTAGAAAGCAACTTTATTGCTTCTGCATAAAAAAATTACTGGGGATCCCTCAGCCCATAGGGAGAGGGAACCGATCGAGCACGTAGGCCCGGTAAGCGCAGCGCCACCGGGCAATTACAGCGCTACTGATTCTCTATCAACAACGCTTCCAGCAGATCCAGATCGTGCAGCAGCTTTTGCAGCGTCTCGTTGCTGATCTGCCGCGTCGCGCGCAGGTGATACAGCTCGGCACGCTCGGAGCGCAGCGCCGCCAGGCGGAAACGGCGCTCGAGGTTCTCTTCCTGCAACGAACTTTCCACGTCGTTACGTCCGTCAGCACGGCGACGCAAATTACCGATCACGCGTGAACTGACTTCCTTCAGCAGCTGGTTATCAATGTTCTCTTCGGCATCGGCGGCCAGACGCTCCTCCATCTTCTCGATGGCGACAATCGCTACTTCCGCCGTCGCCGCACGGGCAATCCGCTCTTCCTTATGCTGCTGCGAGGTGTCACCCGCATCAATATGCTGCAGCAGAATCGGCAGCATAATTACGCCGACAAACAGGGAGAAGAGGATCACGCCCGCCGCCAGGAACACCAGCTCGTAGCGCGCCGGGAAGACGTCGCCCGTCGGCAGAAGCAGAGGAATGGAGAGCACACCAGCAAGGGTGATCGCCCCGCGAACGCCCGCGAAAGAGGCAATCAGCAGCTCGCGCGTGGTCCAGGAGCCGAACTCCATCGGCTTTTTGGTCAGGAAGCGAACGCTGAACTTCTTCATCGTCCACAGCCAGCCGAAACGCACCAGCATCAGCGAAAGGTAGATGAGTACGATATCGGTAAACAGCATCCAGACTTCAACGTTTGGATCCGCTTCGGCCGCGATCAGCGAAGATTCCATAATGCCCGGCAGTTGCAGGCCCAACAGCAGGAACACCATGCCGTTAAAGACAAACTCGAGCATCGCCCAGGTACTGTTCGCGCGCAGACGCATCGCCAGTGGCGCCCGGCGCATCACGCCGGAGCGGGTGATGGTCATCCCCGCAGCTACCGCCGCCAGAATGCCCGACACGCCGATATGTTCGGCAATCAGGTAAGAGGCGAACGGCAGCAGGAACAGCAGGACGATCTGCGTCGCCGGTTCATCGCCGCCCCAGCGGCTAAGGAAGCGCAGCGAACGACCGTACAGCCAGCTTACAACAAAGCCTGCGAGGATACCGCCAATCGCCACCTTGAAGAATTCGAGGGTTGCACCGCCGACGGTAAAGACCATGGTGCCCATGGCTACCGCCACGGCAAACTTCAGGGCGACCAGGCCGGAAGCGTCGTTCATCAGCGCCTCGCCCTGCAAAATGCCCATGATTTTCTTAGGAATGCGCCCTTCTCCCACAATGCCGGACAGCGCCACGGCGTCGGTCGGCGACAGCACGGCAGCCAGCGCAAAGGCGGGTATAAGCGGGATCCCCGGTACGGCCCAGTAGATCAGGAAACCAATCCCGACCACGGTAACGACCACCAGCGCCAGCGCCAGACCGAAGATCTCTCGCCCGTGCTCAAGAAATTCGCGCGTCGGCGTTTTCCAGCCATCGGCAAACAGCAGCGGCGGGATAAACAGCACGAGGAACAGTTCCGGATCGAACTCCACGTGCAGACCGAACGTCGGCCACGCCAGCAGCGCGCCGATAGCTATTTGCATTAAAGGCAGGGGGACCTGGAAGGGCAGTACGCGTGTAACCACCCCGGATAATGAGACCACAAGGGTCATGATGAGTATTGTGAAGAAAATTTCCATGCGTTCCCTGTTTGCTGTGTTTCTTTTTAAGCCAAATCTGAGGCGTCGTGCCTCTTATTCTATCCTCTCCAGAGTAACGTAAAAGACAACGGGATGAGTCCTGAAAATAAAAACGGGCGGCCTGAGCCACCCGTTTTCGCATCAATGGATAACTTAAATTGCCCAGCCGCCCGCGTAGAACGCCACCAGCGCAACGGCGATGACAACGGTACCGATGTTCAGCTTGCGCCACTCACCGGAGACCAGACGCCCAATCACCAGCGAGGCGAAACCGATCATAATGCCGGTCACGATGTTACAGGTCAGCACGATAAAGACCGCGGTGATCAGGCCGGACATGGCATCAACAAAGTCAGCAAAGTCGATTTTCGCCACGTTGCTCAGCATCAGCAGGCCGACGTACATCAGCGCAGGTGCGGTCGCGTAAGCTGGCACCAGATAAGAGAGCGGAGAGAGGAACAGGATCAGCAGGAACAGTACGCCAACGGTAATAGCCGTCAGGCCGGTTTTGCCGCCTGCCGCCGTACCCGCTGCGGACTCAATGTACACTGCCGCTGGCGCTGCACCCACCAGACCAGAGAAAACGCTGCTCAGGGAGTCGGTGGTCAGCGCTTTGCCGCCGTCAATGATCTGGCCGTCTTTGTCCAGCAGGTTAGCCTGACCGGCCACCGCGCGGATGGTCCCGGTGGCGTCAAACACCGCGGTCATTACCAGCGCCAGCACGCTTGGCAGGATCACCGGATTCAGCGCGCCCACAATATCCAGGCTGCCAATCAGGGAGTTACCGTTGTCATCGCTCAGCGACGGCATGGCGAAAATCCCGGAGAAATGAACGGACGGGTCGAAGATCAGACCGACGATGGACACGCCGATAATGGTCAGCAGAATGCCGCCCGGCACTTTCAATTTTTCCAGGCCAATGATCACCGCCAGCCCCACCAACGACATGATCACCGGGAAGCTCGCGAAGTTACCCAGCGCAACCGGCAGGCCATCCAGCGGGTTCTTGATGACCAGACCCACGCCGTTGGCGGCAATCAGCAGCAGGAACAGGCCGATGCCGATACCGGTGCCGTGCGCCACGCCCTGCGGCAGGTTGCGCAAAATCCAGCTACGGATGCCGGTAGCAGAGATCACGGTGAACAGTACACCCATCAGGAACACCGCGCCGAGCGCTACCGGGACGCTGATATGCTGGCCCAGCACCAGGCTGAAGGCGGTAAACGCGGTCAGGGAGATGGCGCACCCGATCGCCAGCGGCAGGTTCGCCCACAGGCCCATCACAATCGAACCCACACCCGCAACCAGGCAGGTGGCAACGAAGACCGCCGCTGGTGGGAAACCGGCTTTGCCGAGCATGCCCGGCACCACGATGACGGAGTACACCATCGCCAGAAACGTCGTCAGACCGGCAACAACTTCCTGGCGCACGGTGCTGCCGCGAGCAGAAATTTTAAACATGGCGTCAAGTGAACCGCCGGTACGCGCAGATGGCGTAGACATAGAAAACATCCCCTGAAAATTTTTATTGAAAGTCCGTAAGCGTGGTGGAGACTCCACTGCCAGCGAAACGTCAAATCCTTGTGCTGCGTTTGCGACGAAAGGGGCGTCACAAAAAAAGCAAACGTTTAGCTCCGCGCTTACAAAACGGGTGGTCAAATGTAGGCAAACGATTATCTAGCCTAATACCCGCCCTTTTCAACTGAACTTTCTCGTTTTTCGCTAAAATTGCCTCATGACGATGAAGAATTAAGCAGAGGATGCGCAAACGTTATCGTCCATGCGCAATTTCGTTACATTTCATCCCCCGCCGGGTATCGTCAGCGGGCCGCCTTTCGCAAGCGTTGTCTGCCAGCCCGGACGTGCCTCCACTCTCTGTTTCCACGCCGCTATGTGGTCGAGATTGTCGATGCCGCCTCTCGCCAGCAGGGCGAAGAGGGGAAAACTCATCTGGATGTCCGCCATGGTCAGCGTGTCGCCGGCAAACCAGCTGTTTTCGGCAAGATGATCGTTAATAAAGCGCGCATGCGTTTCCAGCTGGCGGTTGAGATACGCTTTTTGCACCCCCTGCCCCAGCGCCTTACCCAGCGTGCGCAGGCCAAACGGGACGGGGGGTTTGCCGAGGCTGTTAAATACCAGCTTCATTAACAGCAGCGGCATCAAGGACCCTTCGGCGTAATGCAGCCAGAAGCGATACTGCACTTTATGGGCGGGATCTAACGGTTTGAATCGTGACGCCGAATCGTACGTTTCCTGAAGATATTCCAGAATCGCGCCTGATTCAGCCAGAACCAGTCCGTTATCTTCCAATACCGGGGATTTTCCCAGCGGATGCACTTTTTTGAGCGCGTCTGGTGCGAGCATGGTTTTTTCGCGCTGGTAGCGCACAATCTCATATGTCAGACCCAGCTCTTCCAGCGCCCAGAGGACGCGATGGGAACGAGACTGGTTAAGGTGGTGGACCGTTAGCATGATGTTCTCCGGTGATTCATACTTTTTAACTATAGAAAACTGAACAACTTCACGAAAAAAATTCGGCTAAAATCTCATCATCTCCGGTGGCAAAAACGGCGGCCGGGCATAGAATTAAAGTGTCAGTACAAACCGGAACCTCCTCCACAAGCTCGACACGAGGAGTACTGATGTCGGGGGAAACCCTCCCGTGAGCCAGCGGGATAGAGAGAAAGACAAAGACCGGAAAAAACTAAAGCGCCCTTAGTGGCGCTTTAGTTCTTTATGCTTGTTGCCGGGTGGCGGCTGCGCCTTACCCGGCACACACCTCTCAATCCTCCTCCAGCAACCGCGCCCCTGTTCCCTGCTCGCCCAGCCTGTCACCCGGGTTACGCAGCGGACAATCACTACGTGATAAACACCCGCAACCAATACAGCCATCCAGTTCATCGCGCAGGGCCACCAGCGTGTGAATACGACGATCCAGTTCTTCTCGCCACTGGGACGACAGCTGCTTCCACTCTTTCGCGCTCAGCGAGTGTCCTTCCGGCAATACGCCGAACGCGTCGCCGATGGTAGCCAGGGGGATGCCGATACGTTGCGCAATTTTGATAATCGCCACGTAGCGGAGCACATCGCGGGTATAGCGCCGCTGGTTTCCGGCGTTACGGATACTTTTTATTAACCCTTTGCTTTCATAGAAGTGGAGCGCCGACACCGCCACGCCGCTTCGTTTCGCCACTTCACCGGGGGTTAACAGCGCTTTGATGCGCGGTAATCTCTTTTCCATAAAACCTCTTTACCTCAAGTTAACTTGAGGAATTATACTCCCCCGCAGAGAAAACGACGAATCAACCAGGACAGATGTCTCCACAGAGGGGTAACCTTATGTCGCATCAGCAAATTATTCAGACGCTTATTGAATGGATTGATGAACATATCGACCAGCCGTTGAACATTGATGTGGTCGCTAAGAAGTCGGGCTATTCGAAATGGTATTTACAGAGAATGTTCCGCACCGTAATGCATCAAACGCTGGGTGACTACATTCGCCAGCGCAGGCTCCTGCTGGCGGCGCAGGCGTTACGCTCAACGCAGCGGCCCATTTTTGATATCGCAATGGATCTGGGCTATGTGTCGCAGCAGACCTTTTCCCGCGTCTTCCGCCGCGAGTTTGACCGTACGCCGAGCGACTACCGCCATCAGCTCAATTAATGCGTGTTAACGCAAGGGTTGCTGCTGCCAGGCCATAAATGCCTGGGGCGGCATCGCTTTCGCGAAGTGCCATCCCTGACAATACTGCACGCCACGCTTCAGCAGCCAGCTCACCTGCTCCCCCGTCTCGACCCCTTCCGCAATGGTTTTCAGCCGCAGGCTTTGCGCCATCTCAATGATGTGCTCGGCAATCAGGTGGCTGGTGCTGTTGGTGGTTAAGGTATCGATAAAAGATTTGTCGATTTTCAGGATATCGACGTTCAGCGAATAGAGGTTATGCAGGTTAGAGTAGCCGGTTCCGAAATCATCAATCGCCACTTCATACCCCGCCTGGCGAAACGCCTGAATGACCGGCGTGGTTTTCGGCACGTCAATAAACCCCCGCTCCGCCACCTCAATTTTTATTTGCTGCGCGCGAACCGAGTAAAAGCGGGCTTTGTCGGAGATCAGGGCGATAAGACGCGAAGAGTGAAAATCCGACGCCGACAGGTTAATCGAGACATACAGATCGGGGTGAGCGGCAAGAAAATGGCCCAGATCGGTGAACACCTCCTCCACGACGTAATCCGTAATGCGCTCAATCATCCCCTCTTTTTCGGCCAGGGGAATAAATTCCGCCGGGCTCATAACCTGACCGTTGAATCCTGGCCAGCGCAACAACGCCTCTGCTCCCACGCACTGGTTATTTTTTATATCAATAATGGGCTGATAATGGACGCACAGCTGGCGTTTATTCAACGCCCGGTGCAGAAGTCGGCCAGGCGAATTGAATTCACGGTGTGTTCGCGACCACACCAGCAAAATAATAATGCTGCAAATCATCCCCAGCGGTAGCGTCAGAGTAGCCTGATGATAAAGCGTTTTATAAAAACGGGCATTGGAGGTTGAAACGATGGCCGCAATGGGCCTCTGCTCTGATTTTACAATCGTATAAAAACGGTCATCTTTCTGAAAAGTCGTTTCCTGATGTCGGAGCATCGAATGCAATAAAGAAATATTGGCTTTCTGACTCACAGAAAAGAATGCATTGCTGACGGTGTCATACACTCCCCACGACAGGGAACGATCGTCTGACATCACCTCACTGTACGAAAGCGGGTTGACCACTGCGACATAATTTCCGCGCTGCATATATATCATTTTATAACCATTAAAAAATGGTGTATCGCGAAAATAATAGATAGCAACGTCGGGTTTACGTGTGTAATTGGCAGCGGGGATGATGTAAGGATGATCCGGCGTAAAAAGGGTCGAGCAGAGAAAGTCCTGGCCTTCAGCATAAATTAAATCGGCAACAAAAAGGCGACCGCGGGAAACGTTCAACATATATTGACGATGCTCCGGCGTACACACTTTACCCTGATATTTTTCTGCGTCTTCCCGGGCCATATCAACCTGTTGAATAACCCGTTCAGTTTTGTTTAAAGCAAGTTCAGCAAACGTGCGCAGCTGAGCGCTGATTTCCGACACAGCTCTAAGCTGGGCAAACCATAGCGCAAGCATCACCGGCAGCATAACTACCATGATAATCCCGACCGCTTTGAGCATTTTGCGCCGCGCGCTACGATTCATTTCCCGCTCTGTATCCCTGCATGTTGTACGCCTGTAGCAATGAAGACCGGCTGCTTTGATAAACAGGTGATTACGTTGCATGAATCATGGGAAGTTAGCAACTGACTTTTGGTATTAAAAATCCTAAAATTCGTGATGCCGATAATATTTTCCCGTAAGCCAAACTAAAAGTATTCATTTCGTTTCTGATAAGGATAATAATTACCCGCGACAGGTGTGGAAAATTTGTTGGCTGAAATAGCCTGCTCTTTGTTCTTATGCTGATTTATAAATAATCAGACGCCAGAACCGTTTTTCCTCTTCCCGTACGCTTGGCGTCATATAATGCCTGATCGGCACGCATCAGTATGGCAGAAGTATCCCGTTGCCCCTGACAGACTTCAACCACCCCGGCGCTGAAAGAGAGTACCAGCGTTTTATCGCCCACATGCAGCGGTTTTGAGATCAGCGCGGCACGCAGCCGGGAAGAGAGCAACGTAGCGGCCATACCATCCGTACGCGCCAGCAGAAGAACAAACTCTTCGCCTCCTACCCGTCCCAGTGCCGACCCGGCCGGGCTCACTTCGCGAATACGGTCGCAAAAGTGAATCAATGCCGCATCGCCAACCTGATGTCCCCACCGATCGTTGATCTGCTTGAAATAATCGAGATCGAACATCAGGAGACAGAAGTGGCTACTGACATCCTGCGGCGAACTGGCTGCCAGCGCCATTTTGAGCCGCTGTAAAATTGTCGAGCGATTCAGACAGCCCGTCAGATCGTCCGTGGTGGCTTTGACGGTCAGCTGCTGTTCTGCTTTTTTACGTTCGGTGATATCGAGGCCAATATTGAGAATGGAGTTATCCGGTAAAAGGATGTTTGACCAGAGGATGGTTAACGGCGTCCCGTCTTTACGCACCGGGTGCCATTCGTACATATCCTTAAGTGGTGCGAAACGAACCGACTCCTGCACGCGCTGTCGCTCCTCGGGATCCGGGTAAAACAGGGCCAGCGGATCGGGGTGCTCGCCGATTTCAGTCATACTCCAGCCAAAGACTTTTTCGCATTCGGCGTTCCACAATACACACCGGTTATGTCTGTCAAAGGCGTTCATCAATACCGGAGCACGTTCAAATAAAGTTTTATATTGCGTGACGACGCGCTGCATCTCTTGCGCTGTTTTTTCCCGCACGATAATGTCATCAAAATAATCTTTTAGCTTCTCGACCAATACCACCACGATATTTTTCAATATCGGTAACGAGGTCAGTTTTTCATTAAAAGCCAAAAAGAAATAACCACTGCACTGTCTGCCATGCGCTGAGAGTTTACACAGCACGCCGCTTTGCAGCCGCGCATAGCCCGGGTGCTGAGGGGAAAATACCGCCCGGCCAATATGCTCTTTCCAGTAGATAACGCGCCAGGCGCGGTGATGCCGCTGCAACAGGGTGCTGGCAAGAAAATCCGCCACGTTGAAGGCGTGACACGTCACGTCGCCGGCACAAACCACGCGCGGCCCGTCTGCGGATTCGACACTGACCCACGAGAGATTTGCCCCCAGTGCGCTGTTGATGATTTCCAGCATTTCAACCGGCGAACACTGCGCGTTGAGTTGTGGCATCAGCTTCGCCAGGGCGTGCAGAGCCTGTATGCTGTCGTTAATAATCTCGCGTCTTTTTTCTTTCATTATCTTTTCGCAGGTCATTAATCGAGAGAGCAACCGCAATAACTCATATCTGAATAAAAGAATAAGACCACGAAATCAAAGAGTATGCTGAGGGTTAAAAAAGAATAAAAATCCAAAAAAACCAAATAATTCAATGTGATGAATTATTTTTGCGGGTACATTTATTGTTCCACACAAGCATAATCCATAGACATACTGCTGTAAACGCTATACAGCCGAGGGTGTTTTGCAAAGGTTTCGCTATCTGAATGAATTAAAAATAAAAATTCCGGCTAAGCGCCGATCTGAGCGAGTACGATATATTTTACCCGGTTATAAACCCACTTTTACCTCATACGATACTGGCGAATAAAACAGCAAATGTGATATAGTTCACACATCTTATGTAACGAGAAACATTGTTTCATTCCAGTTCGTCTGTTTTGTCGAGGATGGGTTTTATGGCAACCATTACCACCAGCATGGTGCTCCTGCGCTGGCCGTTGTTGAGCGCGGTTTTGATGTTCCTGGCCAGCACGTTAAACATTCAGTTCCGAAAGTCCGACTACGCAGGTCTTGCTGTGATTAGCACCCTGTTAGGGTTGGGTGCCGCATGCTGGTTCGCGACAGGTTTGCTCGGCATTACGCTGGTGGATATGGCCGCCGTCTGGGAAAACATTAAAGTGGTGATGGTTGAAGCCATGAGCCACACTCCGCCAGACTGGCCGATGGTGATTACCTGATAGCCTGTTATAAAAAAACCCAGACATTGTCTGGGTTTTTTGTGTTTCACGCGTCTGGATATCAGAACGGGATATCGTCGTCGAAGTCCATTGGCGGTTCGTTAGACGGTGCCGGAGCAGACTGCTGCTGAGGACGAGACTGCGCGCCGCCGCTGAACTGATTGCCGCCCTGAGGCTGTTGAGGCTGACCCCAACCGCCCTGCTGCTGGCCGCCACCTGCCGGTGCGCCACTGCCCTGACGACCACCCAGCATCTGCATGGTGCCGCCTACGTTGACCACCACTTCCGTGGTGTATTTTTCCTGACCGGATTGATCGGTCCATTTGCGGGTACGCAGCTGGCCTTCGATATAGACCTGAGAACCCTTACGCAGATACTCACCGGCCACTTCAGCCAGTTTGCCAAACAGCACAACGCGGTGCCATTCGGTCTGCTCTTTCATTTCACCGGTCGCTTTATCACGCCAGGATTCGGAAGTAGCCAGCGTAATGTTGGCAACTGCGCCACCACTCGGCATGTAGCGTACTTCCGGGTCCTGGCCCAGATTACCGACGAGAATCACCTTGTTTACGCCTCTGCTGGCCATGTTCGTGTCTCCTGAATACGTTTCTTAATAGTGTAAACGCGCGAGTGTACCATTTCCATGCGACACTTTGATAGTTGCGTAGCATGTTCCAGAGTTCTCTCGCGGACTCGACATTGTTACACAGTGAATCAGAAAATGCATTCCAATACTGTATATTCAAACAGGTCATTTTGTGTCATAATTAGCCGTTTCTGACAGCCGTTTGTCCTTCAAACAAATCAGGCAATCCGTGTTCCAACCGGGAAAGGTGAATGGATAAGATCGAAGTTCGGGGCGCCCGCACCCACAATCTCAAGAATATCAACCTCATAATCCCTCGCGACAAACTCATCGTCGTGACCGGGCTTTCGGGGTCTGGCAAATCCTCACTGGCTTTCGACACTTTGTATGCCGAAGGACAGCGTCGTTACGTTGAATCGCTCTCGGCGTACGCGCGTCAGTTCCTGTCGCTGATGGAAAAACCGGATGTCGACCACATTGAAGGGTTGTCTCCTGCTATCTCCATTGAGCAGAAATCCACATCGCATAACCCGCGTTCTACGGTCGGTACCATTACCGAAATCCATGACTACCTGCGTCTGCTGTATGCGCGCGTGGGCGAGCCGCGTTGTCCGGATCATGACGTTCCGCTGGCGGCCCAGACCGTCAGCCAGATGGTGGATAACGTGCTGTCTCAGCCGGAAGGCAAACGCCTGATGCTGCTGGCGCCAATCATTAAAGAGCGTAAGGGTGAACACACCAAAACGCTGGAAAACCTGGCAAGCCAGGGCTATATCCGCGCCCGTATCGATGGCGAAGTGTGTGACCTGTCCGATCCGCCAAAGCTGGAGCTGCAAAAGAAACACACCATCGAAGTGGTGATTGACCGCTTTAAGGTACGTGAAGATCTGGCGACGCGTCTGGCGGAATCCTTTGAAACGGCGCTGGAACTGTCGGGCGGCACGGCGGTGGTGTCAGACATGGACGATGCGAAAGCGGAAGAGCTGCTCTTCTCCGCCAACTTCGCCTGCCCGATTTGCGGCTACAGCATGCGCGAGCTGGAACCGCGCCTGTTCTCGTTCAACAACCCGGCGGGCGCGTGCCCGACCTGTGACGGCCTGGGCGTTCAGCAGTATTTCGACCCGGACCGTGTGATCCAAAACCCGGAACTGTCGCTGGCGGGTGGCGCTATTCGCGGCTGGGATAAGCGTAATTTTTACTACTTCCAGATGCTGAAATCGCTGGCTGAGCACTATAAGTTCGACGTTGAAGCCCCGTGGGCCAGCCTGAGCGCGAACGTACATAAAGTGATCCTGTTCGGTTCCGGCAAAGAGAATATTGAGTTCAAGTACATGAACGATCGCGGTGACACTTCCGTGCGTCGCCACCCGTTCGAAGGGGTGTTGCACAACATGGAGCGCCGCTACAAAGAGACCGAATCCAGCGCGGTGCGCGAGGAGCTGGCGAAGTTCATCAGCAACCGCTCCTGCGCCACCTGCGAGGGTACACGTCTGCGTCGCGAAGCGCGTCACGTGTTTGTCGAAAACACGGCGCTGCCGACCATCTCAGACATGAGCATCGGCCACGCGATGGACTTCTTCAACAACCTGAAGCTCTCCGGCCAGCGCGCGAAAATCGCCGAAAAAGTGCTGAAAGAGATCGGCGATCGCCTCAAGTTCCTCGTGAACGTCGGCCTGAACTACCTGACGCTTTCCCGATCGGCTGAAACGCTCTCCGGCGGTGAAGCCCAGCGTATCCGCCTGGCGAGCCAGATTGGCGCGGGCTTAGTCGGCGTGATGTACGTGCTGGATGAGCCGTCTATCGGCCTGCACCAGCGCGACAACGAACGCCTGCTCGGCACGCTGGTTCACCTGCGTAACCTTGGCAACACGGTGATTGTGGTTGAGCACGACGAAGACGCCATTCGCGCCGCAGACCACGTGATCGACATCGGCCCGGGCGCTGGCGTGCACGGCGGACAGGTGGTGGCAGAAGGGACGCTGAAAGACATTATGGCGGTGCCCGAGTCGCTGACCGGCCAGTACATGAGCGGCAAGCGCAAAATTGAAGTGCCAAAACAGCGCGTGGCGGCGAACCCGGAAAAAGTGCTGAAGCTAACCGGGGCGCGTGGCAACAACCTGAAAGACGTGACCCTGACGCTGCCTGTCGGGCTGTTTACCTGCATCACCGGCGTGTCCGGTTCCGGTAAATCGACGCTGATCAACGATACGCTGTTCCCGATTGCGCAGACGGCGCTGAACGGCGCGACGCTGGCCGAGCCTGCACCGTACCGCGACATTCAGGGGCTGGAGCATTTCGACAAGGTTATCGATATCGATCAGAGCCCGATTGGCCGCACCCCGCGCTCCAACCCGGCGACCTATACTGGCGTCTTTACGCCCGTCCGTGAACTCTTCGCGGGTGTACCGGAAGCGCGTTCGCGCGGCTACACGCCAGGACGTTTCAGCTTTAACGTGCGCGGCGGCCGCTGTGAAGCGTGCCAGGGCGACGGCGTAATCAAGGTTGAGATGCACTTCCTGCCGGATATCTACGTGCCGTGCGACCAGTGCAAAGGCAAGCGCTATAACCGCGAAACGCTGGAGATTAAGTACAAAGGCAAGACCATCCACGAAGTGCTGGATATGACTATCGAAGAGGCGCGCGAGTTCTTTGACGCCGTCCCTGCGCTGGCGCGTAAGCTGCAAACCCTGATGGATGTGGGTCTGACCTATATTCGTCTGGGGCAGTCAGCGACAACGCTGTCCGGCGGTGAAGCGCAGCGCGTGAAGCTGGCGCGTGAGCTGTCCAAACGCGGTACCGGTCAGACGCTGTACATTCTGGACGAGCCGACCACCGGCCTGCATTTTGCGGATATCCAGCAGCTGCTGGACGTGCTGCACCAGCTGCGCGATCAGGGCAACACCATCGTGGTGATTGAGCACAACCTGGACGTGATTAAAACCGCGGACTGGATTGTCGATCTCGGCCCGGAAGGCGGCAGCGGCGGCGGTGAAATCCTCGTCTCCGGTACGCCAGAGACCGTTGCAGAGTGCGAAGCCTCGCACACCGCGCGCTTCCTCAAACCGTTGCTGTAATCGTTACACGGAGAGCTGCTGTCGGATCGTTTCCGGCAGCAGTTCTACCGCCTGTTGATACGACGCATCTACCAGGTAGTAAATTTGCGAATCTGGCAGCGAGCCGTCGAGAAACACCGTACTCCAGTGTGCTTTATTCAGATGCTTGCTTGGCCTGACATCATCGTGCTGCTGGCGCAGTAAGTCGGCCAGTTCAGGACTGGTTTTCAGCGATGCCGCAGGACGTCCCTCAACCTCTTTTACCATCGCGAACAACACATCACCCACTTTGATCTGCGTGGCTTTCCAGTCGCTGTGAACGCTCTGTTCTGCGCCCGGCTTGCTCATGCAGTACTGAAGTATCTCCGAAATTGTCATCTTTATTCCCCTTGTAGCGTTGCGATAATTTTACGCGAACCACCGTGAATGCGATGTTCTCCCAGCCAGATCCCCTGCCACGTTCCCAGCAGCAGCCGTCCGTTGTGGACCGGCAGCATCAACGAGACCCCCAGCAAAGAGGATTTGATGTGCGAAGGCATATCATCCGCCCCCTCGTAATCATGGTCATACGGGGCGTTATCCGGGACGGTTTTCAGAAAATGCCGCTCCATGTCAGACCGGACGGTGGGATCGCAATTTTCATTGAGCGTGAGAGAAGCAGACGTGTGCTGAAGCAGCAGATGCAGCAAACCCGTTTTGACGCGCGACAGGTCGCGGATTTGCCCGATGACTTCGTCCGTCACCAGGTGAAATCCGCGGGGTTTTGCGCTTAAGGTCAGGGTCTGTTGATACCACATGTGCTGCTCCGTGTTGAAAGATGAATCTTTCTAAGTGTGCAGCAAGAAAGCGAAAGGTAAAACCCGCGCGGCGAGATTTGCTTAAAAAAGCATTCACCCCGCGTTAATGCATCAGTATTCGGAGTTAACGATCACCTCTTCACCAAATTTACCGGCCATTGGCAGCGGTCGGTAGGTGGAGTTCGAGGCACGTAACACCCGGATGCCTCTTGCTCCCACGTCGTGCGCCGCGGTGATGTCGTTATCTGAATCACCGTAGAACACCTTGATATTTTTCTTTTCCAGCCACTGGGTTTTGGTGTTTTGCCCTTCCTGGTCCCCGGCAAAAATGACCGGATTCATGCTGGCAGCCGGGATCAGAAAATCATCCTGTAGCGTTTTCGAGACGGTTTCGGTTTTGGTCTGGCTACGTCCGGTCACGAAGTAAATGCTGTCGCCGCGCTTTACGTGCATGGCGATCAGCGCGCGGGCAACCTCTTTCGGGATACTGAACTCATCCCAGCCGTTGTTCATCTTTTCCCAGAATTCCGGGTTTTTCAGATAGGCTTCGCTGTCCGGGGAGTACGTTTTTTTGCCGCGCCAGAAACCGGGGCTGGAGAAGAGAACGGTATCGTCAATATCGAAGCCCACGGCCATCGGCGGGCGACCCGTCAGGCTGTTTTCGATTTGTGCCACTGAAACCCAGTGAATGGGGGCCTGTTCGGCAAGAATGGCGGCGGTGGTGCCGGTATAAAGCGGCGTGGGTGCAGAAGCCCGCGCAACAACGGTACTATTAAGCGAGAACAATAAGCAGGCGGCGCTGAGCGCCAGTGTGATCTTGCGCATGTTTTCCCCTGAATATTCAGTTTGTTATCTTTTTATTTTGAGCGAATGGTCAAAAACTATCCGACCATAACCCCAGCGGGAGGGGAAGAAAAGGAGTTTTTACTTATGAAGCTGAATAAAAAGAAGACGATCACAAAGCGCAGAAGAAACGTGTAGACCCGGTAAGCGAAGCGCCGCCGGGCAATGACTGGCACCGGCGCGAACAAAAAAAGCCGGGTGGCGGCTGCGCCTTACCCGGCCTACATATAGCATGCAAGTAAGTGAATACTTACATTACGGATGCAAACGCCTGCGCCACGCGCTGGACGTTGCCAGCATTCAGCCCCGCCACGCACATACGGCCGCTGGCGATCAGGTAGACGCCGAACTCTTCCCGCAGGCGATCGACCTGCGCCGCGCTCAGTCCGGTATAGCTGAACATCCCGCGCTGCTTGAGAAGATAATCAAAGTTATGTCCAGGCACGGCTTCTTTCAGAACGTTAACCAGCTCCTGACGCATCGACAGGATGCGCTTACGCATGCCTTCCACTTCCGCAAGCCAGGTGGCTTTCAGCTGATCATCGCCCAGTACGGTCGCGACCACCTGCGCACCAAAGTTCGGCGGGCTGGAGTAAATACGGCGGACCGTCGCTTTCAGCTGACCGAGTACGCGTCCCGCGGCTTCGGCGTCTTCACACACCACGGACAGACCGCCGACGCGCTCGCCGTAGAGGGAGAAGATTTTTGAGAAAGAGTTGCTGACCAGCGCAGGCAGACCCGCGCTGGCAATCGCGCGAATGGCGTAGGCGTCCTCCTCCATGCCCGCCCCAAAGCCCTGATAGGCGATGTCGAGGAACGGGATCAGGTTACGCGCCTTCAGTACCTCGATCACCGCATCCCACTGGGCATTGGTGAGGTCCGCACCGGTCGGGTTATGGCAGCACGGATGCAGCAATACGATACTGCGCTCCGGCAGGGTGTTCAGTTTTTCCAGCAGCGCATCAACGCGTACGCCGTTGGTTTCGCTGTCGAACCATGGATAGGTCGCAACCTTAAAGCCCGCGCCTTCAAAGATGGCCACGTGGTTTTCCCACGTCGGGTCGCTGACCCACACGCCGGAATCCGGGAAGTACTTTTTCAGGAAATCTGCGCCTACCTTCAGCGCACCCGAGCCACCCAGCGTCTGGATAGTCGCCACGCGCTTTTGCGCGAGCACCGCGTGGTCCGCACCAAACAGCAGCGGCGCGATAGTGTTGCGGTAGGTGTTTAATCCTTCCATCGGCAGATAAAGCGAAGCACCGTGCGGGGTTGCGTTAAGACGCGCTTCAGCTTCGGCAACGGCTTTCAACTGAGGAATGATGCCGTCTTCGTTGTAGTAAAGACCAATGCTGAGGTTCACTTTGTCGCTGCGAGGATCTTCTTTGAAACGCTCCATCAAGGAGAGGATAGGGTCGCCGGCGTAGGCGTCTACTTTCTGAAACACGCGATGTTCTCCGGATTATTATGAGGCAGGGAATTCAACAATAAACCGGAAGCGGAAGAAGATCGAGGGGATGTTAACAGAAGCGGGATGCACCGCATCCCGCTTCTGCTTAGTCGACGTATTTCATCGCGACCCTTGAGGTAAGGCGCGTAATAAGTTCGTAAGCACTCACTTTTGTTATTTCAGCAATACGCTCTACCGGCAGGCCTTCGCCCCACATCACCGCATCGTCCCCCGCTTTATCCTGCGCGTCGGGTCCCAGATCGACACAAATCATGTCCATCGCCACACGGCCGACAATCTTCACTTCGCGACCATTGACCAGTACCGGCGTACCCGTTGGCGCGGCGCGTGGATAGCCGTCGCCGTAGCCCATCGCTACCACGCCAAGCCGCGTGTCGCACTCACTCGTCCAGGTGCCGCCGTAACCTACCGGCTCGCCTGCTTTGTGCTCACGCACGGCAATCAGCTTTGAAACCAGCGACATCACCGGCTTAAAGCCGAAGTCCGGTCCCCAGGGTTTGTTCTCAAGCGGGGAAACGCCATACAGGATAATCCCCGGACGCGCCCAGTCGAAGTGCGACTGCGGCCACAGCAGAAGGCCGCCGGACGCCGCAATGGAGCGCATCCCCGGTTTGCCTTCGCAGAAGGTGGTGAAGATATCAAGCTGCTGTTCCGTTGCGCCGCATTCAGGCTCATCGGCGCGGGCAAAGTGGCTGACGATATTCACCGGCTGACGCACGTTCTGGCACTGGCACAGCCGCTGATAAAACGCTTCGGCATTCTCCGGGCGCACGCCCAGGCGGTGCATGCCCGTGTCGAGCTTCATCCACACGGTGACCGGCTCGCTCAGTTCGGCCGTTTCCAGCGCGGCCAGCTGTTCTTCGTTATGCACCGCCGTGTGCAGGTGCTGATCGGCAATGGTCGGCAGGTCCGAGGCTTCAAAAAAGCCTTCGAGGAGCAGAATCGGTTGCGTAATTCCACCTGCGCGCAGGCGGAGAGCTTCTTCGAGACGGGCGACGCCAAAAGCGTCGGCATCGGGGAGCGTTCGCGCGGTCTCAAGAAGACCGTGTCCGTAAGCGTTCGCTTTCACGACTGCAACGAGCTTACTGGCGGGCGCCAGTTCTCGCAGACGTTGCAGGTTGTGTCGCAGAGCGCGGCGGTTAATCACAACAGTTGCCGCTTGCATTTGAATTCCTTAGAAATTACTCATCATCATATTGAGGACCGGCATAGTTGTCGAAACGCGACCACTGACCGTTAAAGGTCAGACGTACCGTACCGATGGGGCCGTTACGTTGCTTACCAATAATAATTTCGGCGATCCCTTTCAGATCGCTGTTCTCGTGATAAACCTCATCACGGTAGATGAACATGATTAAGTCGGCATCCTGCTCGATGGAGCCGGATTCACGCAGGTCGGAGTTGACCGGGCGCTTGTCTGCACGTTGTTCCAGAGAACGGTTTAGCTGCGACAGCGCCACCACCGGCACGTGCAGCTCTTTGGCTAACGCTTTGAGCGAGCGGGAAATTTCGGCAATCTCCAGCGTACGGTTGTCGGAAAGCGACGGAACGCGCATCAGCTGAAGGTAGTCGATCATAATGAGACCGATACCACCGTGTTCACGGGCGATACGGCGCGCGCGGGAGCGCACTTCCGTCGGCGTCAGGCCGGAGGAGTCATCAATATAGATGTTCCGTTTTTCCAGCAAAATCCCCATGGTGCCGGAGATCCGCGCCCAGTCCTCATCGTCGAGCTGACCGGTACGGATGCGGGTCTGATCCACACGCGACAGGGATGCCAGAGAACGCATCATGATCTGTTCTGAGGGCATCTCAAGACTGAAGATAAGAACCGGTTTATCCTGCAACATCGCCGCGTTTTCGACGAGGTTCATCGCAAATGTCGTTTTACCCATCGACGGACGCGCCGCGACGATAATCAAATCCGATGGCTGAAGACCTGCCGTTTTCTTGTTGAGATCGTCATAACCGGTGTTCACCCCCGTCACGCCATCGTGCGGCTGCTGGAAAAGCTGCTCAATACGCGCAACGGTGGCGTCGAGCACATCGGCGATGTTTTTCGGGCCTTCGTCTTTGTTCGCACGGCTTTCGGCGATTTTAAAGACGCGGGACTCGGCAAGATCAAGTAGATCTTCGCTGGTGCGCCCCTGGGGATCGAAACCGGCCTCGGCGATCTCATTCGCCACCGAGATCATCTCGCGGACAACGGCACGTTCACGGACGATATCAGCGTAAGCGCTGATATTCGCGGCACTTGGCGTGTTTTTAGACAGTTCTGCCAGATAGGCAAACCCGCCGACACTGTCGAGCTGTCCCAGACGCTCCAGCGATTCTGCGAGTGTAATCAGGTCAATCGGGCTGCCCGACTCCTGCAACCGCGCCATTTCCGTAAAGATGTGGCGGTGGGGGCGGGTATAGAAGTCTTCCGCGACAACGCGCTCGGCGACGTCGTCCCAGCGTTCGTTATCCAGCATTAAACCGCCCAACACCGACTGTTCCGCTTCAATCGAGTGCGGCGGGACTTTTAACCCGGCGACCTGATAATCACGCTCACGAGGTTCAGTCTGTTTGTTGAAGGGTTTGTTTCCTGCCATAGTGAATGGAGTTACCGAGATAAAGAGTGGGTCGAAAGATTACCACATTCTGGAGGAAGCATGGCAACACGTATTGAATTTCACAAGCATGGTGGCCCTGACGTACTCAAAGCGGTGGAATTTACCCCCGCTGCGCCTGGCGAGAACGAAATCCAGGTGGAAAACAAAGCGATCGGCATTAACTACATCGATACCTATATTCGCGGCGGCCTCTATCCGCCTCCGTCGATGCCGAGCGGACTGGGCACCGAGGCGGCCGGTATCGTCAGCAAAGTGGGCAGCGCGGTTAAGCACATTAAGGAAGGCGATCGCGTGGTGTACGCGCAGTCGGCGCTGGGCGCTTACAGCTCCATCCATAACGTTCCGGCCGAGAAAGCGGCGCTTCTGCCAAATGCGATCGGCTTCGAGCAGGCTGCCGCCTCATTCCTGAAAGGGCTGACGGTCTATTATCTGCTGCGCAAAACCTACGAAATTAAGCCTGACGAGCAATTCCTGTTTCACGCAGCCGCAGGTGGCGTAGGGCTGATTGCCTGCCAGTGGGCGAAAGCCCTGGGGGCGAAGCTGATCGGCACCACAGGCAGCGCGCAAAAAGCGCAGCGCGCGCTGGACGCGGGCGCATGGCAGGTGATCAACTACCGGGAAGAGAGCATCGTTGAGCGGCTGAAAGAGATCACTGGTGGCAAAAAGGTACGCGTGGTGTATGACTCGGTGGGGAAAGACACCTGGGAATCTTCGCTGGACTGCCTGCAACGTCGCGGGCTGATGGTGAGCTTCGGTAACGCCTCCGGGGCTGTCACCGGCGTGAACCTGGGCATTCTGAATCAGAAAGGGTCGCTGTATGTCACCCGCCCTTCCCTGCAAGGTTACATCACTAATCGGGAAGAACTTGAGGAAGCCAGCAACGAGCTGTTCTCGCTGATCGCCAGCGGGGTGATCAAAGTGGATGTGGCAGAAGCGCAGAAATATCCGCTGAACGATGCGCAACGTGCGCATGAGGTGCTGGAGAGCCGGGCAACCCAGGGCTCAAGTCTGTTAATTCCCTGAGCCATAAAAAGAAATTGGGCTTCCCATGGGAAGCCCTTTCTTTTTTTAGTTCGGCTGTATGTAGGGTACAGCTCGATGAATTCTTTAGCGGCAGCCATAGTGACAGATTCGATAAGTAAATCCTATTCTGTTCTAAAGATTGCTGCCGGAAAAGTTGCAGGTATGTGACGTACCCCTCAATACCTTAGTAACGGAAGCGGTTATTACGCTGATAAGTCGGCAGTTTTGGTGATTTAATCGCCCGTATGGCCCATACCACCGCAATCGCCAGAAGTAACCACGGCAAGAGTTTAATCGTCAGGGCAAATAAACCGCCGACAAACATCACCACCGTGGCCACAACGAGCGCGGCCAGAATACCGAGCAGCGACACGCCCGTGACCATCAGCATGATAAAGAAGCCAATCACAAAAAGTAGTTCCAGCATGGTGCTCTCCCACGAGTTCCCGAATGATGCTGCGATCATTACAAGAATCATGCCAAAAATAAGTTGTTGTTCTGAAAGCAAAACGCCCCGCAATGTATTGCAGGGCGTGGCGTATTTGACCATCTTTTAGCGAAATTTAACGTTTATCCGCAACCAGACGCAGCGCGTGTTCCAGTACCTCAATATCCGCACCGGCTTTATGCGCGTTCTCGCTGAGATAACGACGCCACTGGCGCGCGCCAGGAATGCCCTGGAACAGGCCAAGCATATGGCGGGTAATGTGGCCCAGATACGTACCATGACTCAGCTCGCGCTCAATGTACGGATACATGGCGCGCACTACGGCCACGGGATCGGTGTCAGCACCCTCAACGCCAAAGATTTCCCGGTCAACCGTCGCCAGAATGCCCGGATTCTGATACGCCTCGCGTCCGACCATCACGCCATCCATATGTTCGAGGTGCGCTTTGGCCTCGTCCAGCGACTTAATACCGCCATTGATCGACATGGTCAGGTGTGGGAAGTCGCGTTTCAGCTGGTACACGCGCGGGTAGTCCAGCGGCGGGATCTCGCGGTTTTCTTTCGGGCTGAGGCCTGAGAGCCAGGCTTTACGGGCGTGGATGATAAACATCTCGCATTCACCCTTCCCTGATACCGTGTTGATGAAATCACACAGAAACTCATAGCTGTCCTGGTCGTCTATGCCGATACGGGTTTTGACCGTGACCGGGATAGAGACGACGTCGCGCATCGCTTTGATGCAGTCCGCCACCAGGTGCGCATTTCCCATCAGACACGCGCCGAACATGCCGTTTTGCACACGGTCGGACGGACAACCGACGTTGAGGTTAATCTCGTCATAGCCGCGTTCTTCGGCCAGCTTCGCGCACTGCGCCAGCGCAGCCGGATCGCTGCCACCGAGTTGCAGCGCAACCGGATGCTCCTCTTCGCTGTACGCCAGATAGTCGCCTTTGCCGTGAATAATAGCGCCGGTAGTGACCATTTCGGTGTATAGCAGCGTATGGCGGGAGAGCTGACGCAGGAAATAGCGGCAATGTCTGTCCGTCCAGTCGAGCATTGGCGCAATGGAAAAACGGTGTGCAGGGAAAGCGGTCTGGAATTCTGACGACATGGCGAACTTTTAAGCATCTGGTGGAAAAGGGGCGCTACTATAGCACAGGCTCAAAAAGGATACGATCCGGCTTGATATGATATCAAAAAGTGATAGCATTTATTTCTACTTGGCGGAGAGAAAAAATCAAAATGGAATCGATTAAAAATGAAAATATTGAACGCCCGCCACCAAAAAACATTGCAGTTGATTTTCTCCATGTTCTCTGGAATGGCGCAAGATTGAAGCGCTTTTTATCGCATTAGGCGCGAAGGCCTCAGAAGGTAACGGCTCAAGGGTAAGATTTGAAATCAATGGGGTTGTGGCCTCGTTTCATCGTCCTCATCCGGATAAAGAAGCGAAGGTTTATCAGGTTCACGACGCAATGGCTTTTCTCATCGCAACAGGGGTTTCTCCATGATTAACACCATGACTTATAAAGGCTATGCCGCAAAAATTGATTACAGCGACGAAGATCTATGCTTCGTTGGGCATGTTGCTGGCATAAGAGATGTTATCGGTTTTCATGCAGATAACGTCGCAGACCTCCGTAAAGCGTTTGAAGAAGCGGTCGATGATTATCTTGCCTACTGCACAGAACAAGGTCGAGAACCTCTGCGTCCGGCAAGCGGGAAAATCAGCCTGCGCATCGCGCCCGAGATACATTCCGCAATTAATATCGCAGCCGAAGTTTCAGGTAAAAGCGTAAATCAATGGATCAGCGATACGCTGACCAAAGCGGCACACGGATAAGCTAAGGGCACCATTAATGGTGCCCTTTTTATTTAGAACGTCATGCTCAACTGTGCCCCTGCGCCCCAGGTCTCGTCTTCGCCATAAAGCCCCATCAGGTCAACATGGACGGAGTTGAACGGCGCAAAACCGACACCGCCGGTAAAGACGTTGCTGTCGTTCCCTTTCATATCCGCACGATAACCGGCGCGTACTGCCAGCCAGCTCAGCGGCGTGACTTCGGCACCGACGCCAACGTACTGGGAGGTGTCTTCGCTTTTAAAGCCCTTGGTTTCGGTCAGATCGCCATCTGCGGTCAGCGTTACCAGATCGTTGTGCCAGGCGGCCCCGGCAGTGACCAGCGGACGGATCTGATAGGTGTCTTTATAACTCACCACCTCTCCTGTGCGCCCGTTGCGAATGCGGATATCTTTGGTATCGATATCGCGCGACATCAGGTTTTGCCCGCTCACGCCGACCGTCCAGTTTTCACCGAAATCAGCAGCAATACCGGCATCGACGTTGAAGCCAGTGTCGTCGGTACGGTAGCGGCTGTCGTTCCACTTATTACTGTCGTAATCGTAGATTGAGGTAGTGTAGTTATAGAGCCAGGTTTTTTGCAGCTTCGGCGTGACGCCAACGGAAACCGGAACGCCGCCAAGATCGAACTGACGGGCTACCGCAATACCGTAGTCGGACACAATCGCCGCCCGGCCAGACGCCGTAGAGTTAAGGTTTTTGGTGATCTGATCGGAACCGTTTAGCGCGGCATCCAGCGCCACACCGGCAGCCACCGCATCGCTTCGTTGTATGCCGCGCAGATAATCAATGTCCTGCTGATCGATTGAAGAGCTGACGCGGCCATGTGCATAGCCTTTGGCCATAAAGGCCACGGAAAGGACATCGTTAGGGATACTGACGGCAATCCCCGCCCCTGCGGTGGCGTGTGCGGTTTTGCCTTTCAGGTAGTCCAGCTCATCAGCGAGATCTTTCGCTGCGCCCTGGAACTGATTGATCGAACCTAATGGATCCGTGATGATATCAATGGGGGTCAGACTATCAACCACGTCCTTGTAATGATTGATTTTATCGTTAATGGTATCAATCTCGTCCTGAAGATTGTCTTCATCGGTCACCTGCACGCCAACGGACGGCAAAATGACCGTCACATCATCCTCGGGCTTAGATTTTGCCAGTAACGCGGGGTTGATTAACGCCCCGCTGCCATAGCTCCCTGCCGCGACACCCGTTCCGCCCATTGCGTCGCTACGCGCTTCCGTCCAGGTATTGGCTGCTCCCGCCTGATTTGCCATAAAAAAGGAGACAGCAATGCTAACCATCGAAAATTTAAAATGTTTTTTCACAGTGTGCTCGTAAATAGTTTGTTATTAGTTAACCCTGTCTGTTATCACCCAAACAGGAACGAACTATTGCTGTGAATAAGTACAAAAAGACCCGCTATTTCCCTAAGTTAAATTCCATCCCGGCCTGTTCTAATGTGTGACGACCATCAATATTTATAGAAGAGGAAATTATTTTCGCCCAGGTTTTCCATCGTGCGGGCCAAAAAACTGAGGCGGATGGTCTACCCAGTGGTCTTCGCGCGTCACGGCATACACCGGATTGAGGGGATAGTAGATGCGGTTATGTTTTTTATTAGCCTCACCCACCACCAGTAAGCGCACCTCTTCATCGGTGTTGTTGATAAAGGTATGGCACACCCCCGTGCCGGCAGGAAATCCCACGCTGTCTCCGGGTTCAAGCTTCCACAGATAACCATTGATCCAGGCCTCAGGGTAACCCTCCAGAACGTAAACAAACTCCTCTTCGTCGCTTTCCGCATGCGGATAAGAAGTACGGCGTCCGGGCGGCAGCCGTTCATGGTGAATACCAATGCGGCCGAGACCCAGCTTGCGGGCCAGCGGCGCGCCAATAGAAAACCGTTCATTGCTGTCCGGATACGTTGCGTCATCGGCGCCTTCCACGTCCCGCCAGTGCCGAATACAGTCAGGTCTTTTCATCATGCGATCTCCCGATTTGCGATGCGTCAGGTATAGCACAGCCCGGCGGATCTCGGTGTTTTTAGCAGAACATGATAAAGTGAGGGTTTTCACCCCTTACCACATCCGAGGTGCCCGATGGACAAGTCCACAAAAGAGCTGTTAGCGCAAGCTGAAAAGCTCTGTGCGCAACGCAATGTGCGCCTGACCCCGCAGCGCCTTGAGGTACTGCGTCTGATGAGCCTGCAACAGGGTGCCATCAGCGCTTACGATCTGCTCGACCTGCTGCGTGAAAGCGAGCCGCAGGCAAAACCGCCGACCGTCTATCGGGCGCTGGATTTTCTGCTGGAGCAAGGGTTTGTGCATAAAGTGGAATCAACAAACAGCTATGTGCTGTGCCATCTTTTTGACCAGCCTACTCACACGTCCGCCATGTTTATCTGCGATCGCTGTGGCGTGGTGAAGGAAGAGTGTGCGGAAGGTGTGGAAGATATTATGCATACGCTGGCAGCCAGAATGGGCTTTGCGCTGCGTCATAACGTGATCGAAGCCCACGGCTTATGTTCTGCCTGCGTGGAGGTGGAGTCATGCCGTCATCAGGATGCCTGTCAGCACGATCACTCTATCCTGGTGAAGAAAAAGCCGCGTTAAGGCCAAAGAAAAAGGCGGCTCAGAGCCGCCTTTGGGGATAGTGCCGGTTACCAGCGGTAGTCGTTACGGGTTTCCCAGTCTTTGACTTCGTTTTCCGCCTGATCTTTTTCATAACCGTAGCGCTCCTGGATTTTACCTACCAGCTGATCGCGCTTACCTTCAATGACGGTCATATCGTCATCTGTCAGCTTACCCCACTGTTCTTTCGCTTTACCTTTGAATTGCTTCCAGTTGCCGCCGATTTCGTCTTTATTCATAATCGTGTCCTCGTGTTAAGCGTCTATGAGTGTCGTCCGCTTCGTTCTTTTCTGCTGGACGTGATTATTATTGTAGTTAAGGATTCGGCATTTATTTTTATATTCGGAATCTTTAACCGTTACGATATATCGTGCGGGGCTGGAAACCAGGTCTTGTTTCGCCAGTGACGACGCCAGATAACGGCCAGCGAAAGGCCACGCAGTGAGAGAAACACCGCCAGCGCGAGCCACAGACCATGATTGCCGAGATACGGCAAGGTCAGCAGCGTCAGGCCGAACCCCGCCGCAGCGACGGCCATACTGTTGCGCATCTCCGCCCCTCGCGTCGCACCAATAAACATGCCGTCCAGCAAATAGCACCACACGCCCACCACCGGTAATACTACCTGCCAGAGGATGTAGCGATCGGCCAGCTCACGTAGCGCGGGCAACGAGGTGAGAAGCGCGACAATATGCCCACCAAAACAGGCGTAAACCAGAGCAAAGACCAGCGCCACCAGACCCGCCTGACGACAGGCAGCACGCCAGACTTCGCGTAATTGGCCGCTTTCACGCGCGCCATAAGCCTGCCCGGAATGCGCCTCGACGGCGTAAGCAAAACCATCCAGCGCGTAAGCGGTAAAGGTCAGTAACGTCATGAGCACTGCGTTGACGGCGACGATCTCAGGCCCAAGACGCGCACCAAAAACGGTTAATGCGCCGAAGCAGAGTTGCAGCAGGAGCGAACGGAGCATGATGTCGCGATTAAGCGCCAGCAGCTTACGCATATTGCCGCGCCAGGCCGATTTCAGCAGATCCAGGGTGATACCGCGCATCGCCAGCACGCGCCAGACCATCCCCAAACCGATCAGCAGCGTCCCGTACTCGGCAATTGCCGTAGCCAGCGCCGCGCCCCGGACGTTCATGTGCAGTCCCATCACCAGCCAGAGATCGAGCACAATGTTAAGCAGGTTGCCCACCACCAGCAGGATCACTGGCGCGCGGGCGTACTGCACGCCCAGCAGCCAGCCCAGAAGGACCAGGTTTGCCAGTGAAGCGGGCGCGCTGAGCCAGCGAATTTCGAGGAACCGCCGGGCTTGTTCCAGTACGGCATCGCTGCCGCCTACAATATGGAGCGCAAGATCAATCAGCGGCGTACGCAACAGAACGATTAACGCGCCAGCACCGAACGCCAGAATGAGCGGCTGAACCAGCGCACGCGCCAGACGCAGGGGATCTTTTGCACCATACGCCTGGGCCGTAAGGCCTGTCGTACTCATGCGCAGAAAAAGTAGCAGCATAAAGAGGAAGCTGGTAGCCGTTGCGCCGATCGCGACGCCGCCCAGGTAAATCGGCGAATCCAGATGCCCGATTACCGCCGTATCCACCAGCCCCAGCAGAGGAACGGTAATATTGGAAAAAATCATCGGTAGCGCAAGACGCCACAACGCCTTATCGGCAGAAGTTAGCAATGCCATGGAAATTACCGGAATCAGAAAACAGGCCAGGCTGTAGAGGAACTACAGCCTGTCAGGAAGAGATTACAGCCATTCACCGTTGCGGATAACGCCGACCGCCAGCCCTTCAATAGAGAAGCTCTGCTCGCGGAGATCCACCACAATCGGGGAGAATTCATTGTTTTCAGGCAGAAGCTGCACGGTATTGCCTTGTTTTTTCAGGCGCTTAACCGTCACTTCATCATCAATGCGCGCCACCACGACTTGCCCGTTACGCACGTCCTGCGTTTTGTGTACCGCCAGCAGATCGCCATCCAGAATACCGATATCTTTCATGGACATTCCGCTAACGCGCAGCAGGAAATCGGCGCTCGGCTTGAACATGCCTGGGTCAACCTGATAGTGCCCTTCGATGTGCTGCTGCGCCAGCAGAGGTTCGCCTGCGGCTACGCGACCCACCAGCGGAATACCGCTCTCTTCTTCCACCAGCAGACGGATGCCGCGTGAGGCGCCGGAAACAATCTCAATCACGCCCTTACGCGCAAGCGCCTTAAGGTGCTCTTCGGCAGCATTAGGAGAACGGAAGCCCAGACGCTGCGCAATTTCTGCACGCGTGGGTGGCATACCCGTCTGGCCGATATGATCCCGAATGAGATCAAACACCTCTTGCTGCCTGGTCGTTAACGCTTTCATACCGCCCCCTGGGTGTATATACAGTTATGCTGTGAGTATATACAGTCAAAGGCGATTTTGGAACCAAAAACTGCACAAAAAACCAGGGACTTAATTATTCCTCGAGGCTCATCGGAAATGCGACCAAAGTAGCGTGACCCAGGTGATCGCCGCCGTGATAATCGACAGCAGTACGGCAGCGGAACCCATGTCTTTCGCCCGGCCAGACAGTTCATGGAATTCCGACCCGATTCGGTCAACAACGGCCTCAATAGCGCTATTCAGAATTTCCACTATCATCACCAGAAGGACAGATCCGATGAGCAGTACGCGGGTGATAGCATCAACATCAAGGAAGCAGGCGATGACAACGGCAACGATTGCGGCAACCGCTTCCTGGCGGAAAGCGGCTTCATTAACCCATGCGGCGCGGAAACCTTTCCATGAATAACCGGCAGCTTTAATGATTCGAGTTAACCCAGTGGTATTATTGGCCATTAAAAGAACCTTTTATGATAAATAGCGTCAGTAATTAAAGCCGCAGCGCGTTTTGCTGCGACCTGAAGTATGACGGGTAACAACAGAAATTTTGCGCGCTTTCTGTTATCCTTGCGCCGCAATTGCATTATTAACCAGAGGCTTTACATCGTTTATGTCCGGCTGGCCACGAATTTACTACAAATTACTTAATTTACCATTAAGCGTACTGGTAAAAAGTAAGTCTATCCCAGCAGAACCTGCGCTGGAATTAGGGCTCGATACGTCGCGCCCTATTATGTACGTTTTGCCTTATAACTCGAAGGCAGACCTGCTAACGCTTCGCGCTCAATGTCTGGCGCACGATTTACCTGACCCGCTTGAACCGCTGGAAGTCGACGGTACGCTGCTGCCGCGCTACGTGTTCATCCATGGCGGACCGCGCGTGTTCACCTATTACACGCCGAAAGAAGAGTCCATTAAGCTGTTCCATGATTACCTCGATCTGCACCGCAGCAACCCCGATCTGGACGTGCAGATGGTGCCGGTGTCGGTGATGTTTGGCCGTCGTCCGGGGCGTGAAAAAGGGGAAGAGAACCCGCCGCTGCGTATGCTCAACGGCATTCAGAAATTCTTCGCCGTCTCATGGCTGGGACGCGACAGCTTTGTTCGCTTCTCGCCTTCCGTTTCACTGCGCCGCATGGCGGATGAACACGGTACTGACAAAATCATTGCGCAAAAGCTGGCGCGCGTTGCGCGTATGCACTTTGCACGTCAGCGTCTGGCGGCCGTTGGGCCACGTCTCCCGGCGCATCAGGATCTGTTTAACAAGCTGCTGGCTTCCAAAGCGATTGCCCGTGCCGTAGAAGACGAAGCGCGCAGCAAGAAGATTTCGCACGAGAAAGCGCAGCAGAACGCAATCGCGCTGATGGAAGAGATCGCCGCGAACTTCTCCTACGAGATGATTCGTCTCTCTGACCGTATCCTCGGTTTCACGTGGAACCGCCTCTATCAGGGGATTAACGTCCACAACGCCGAGCGCGTGCGTCAGTTAGCGCATGACGGCCACGAGATTGTCTATGTGCCCTGCCACCGCAGCCACATGGACTACCTGCTGCTCTCTTACGTGCTCTATCACCAGGGCCTGGTGCCGCCGCATATTGCTGCCGGTATCAACCTGAACTTCTGGCCAGCTGGTCCGATTTTCCGCCGTCTGGGTGCGTTCTTCATTCGTCGTACCTTCAAGGGTAACAAGCTCTACTCCACCGTTTTCAGGGAGTATCTGGGCGAGCTGTTCAGCCGCGGCTATTCCGTGGAGTACTTTGTTGAAGGCGGTCGCTCCCGTACCGGTCGTCTGCTCGATCCGAAGACCGGCACGCTGTCGATGACTATTCAGGCCATGCTGCGTGGCGGTACGCGTCCTATTACGCTGGTGCCTATTTACATCGGTTATGAACACGTGATGGAAGTGGGCACCTACGCGAAAGAGCTGCGCGGTGCGACCAAAGAGAAAGAGAGTCTGCCGCAGATGCTGCGTGGTCTGAGTAAATTGCGCAATCTCGGCCAGGGCTACGTGAACTTTGGCGAGCCCCTGCCGCTGATGACGTATCTGAACCATCATGTTCCGGAGTGGCGCGAGTCTATTGATCCTATCGAAGCGGTACGTCCGGCCTGGCTGACGCCAACGGTCAACGGCATTGCATCCGAGCTGATGGTACGCATCAACAATGCTGGTGCGGCAAACGCCATGAACCTGTGTTGTACCGCGCTTCTGGCCTCTCGCCAGCGTTCACTGACCCGTGAACAGCTGACCGAGCAGATTGATTGCTATCTGGATATCATGCGCAACGTGCCGTATTCCGTGGATTCGACCGTGCCGTCTGCCACCGCCAGCGAATTGATCGATCACGCGTTGCAGATGAACAAGTTCGAAGTCGAGAAAGATACGATTGGTGACATCATCATTCTGCCGCGCGAGCAGGCCGTGCTGATGACCTACTACCGTAATAACATCACTCACATGCTGATGCTGCCGTCACTGATGGCTGCCATTATTACCCAGCACCGCCGTATTTCGCGTCAGGAGCTGCTGCGCCATATTCAGGCCATCTATCCGATGCTGAAAGCGGAGCTGTTCCTGCGCTGGAGTAACGATGAGCTGGCGGCAGAGCTCGATAAAATGTCCGCAGAGATGCGTCGTCAGGGGCTGATTACCATCAGTGATGACGAACTGCATATCAATCCGTCACGTTCCCGAACCTTGCAGCTCCTGGCTTCCGGTGCGCGTGAGACGTTGCAGCGCTACGCCATTACCTTCTGGTTATTGAGTGCTAACCCGTCAATCAACCGCGGTACGCTGGAAAAAGAGAGTCGGACGCTGGCCCAGCGCCTGTCCGTTCTGCATGGCATTAACGCCCCGGAATTCTTCGACAAAGCGGTATTCAGCTCCCTGGTGCTGACGCTGCGCGACGAAGGTTACATTAGCGATACGGGCGATGCTGAGCCGGAAGAGACGATGAAGGTTTACCAGATGCTGGCAGAGCTGATTACCGCGGATGTGCGTTTAACGATTGAGAGTTCGACGCAGGGCGAGTGATGTTAAAGCCGGGTGGCGCTAACGCTTACCCGGCCTACATGTTCTGCTAAATCGTAGGCCGGGTAAGGCGAAGCCGCCACCCGGTTTTTTTATGACCAGTAACTCATCGCCAGTCCCATAAACAGCACCAGCCCGACGTAGTTATTATTCAGAAACGCTTTAAAGCAGGCTTCACGCTCGCGCTTCACGATCAGCTTCTGCTGATACGCAAACAGCAGACCCGCCACCAGCACGGACCAGTAAAACTCCCAGTTCAGCCCGTTCAGGCGACCAATCGCCACCATCAACGCCAGCACCGCCACCTGCAATATGCCGATGATCAGTTTGTCGTGACGGCCAAACAGGATCGCCGTCGATTTGATGCCAATCTTGAGATCGTCATCGCGATCGACCATCGCGTATTGGGTATCGTACGCAACGGCCCAGAGAATATTCGCCAGGAACATCAGCCAGCAGCTGAGCGGAACGGACTCGCTGACCGCGGCAAACGCCATGGGAATCGACCAGCCAAATGCCGCACCCAATACCACCTGCGGCAGATGGGTGTATCGCTTCATAAATGGGTAGACCCAGGCCAGCGCCAGAGCAGCGACGGACAGCAGAATGGTCATGGTGTTAAGGGTTAACACCAGCATGAAAGAGAGAAGCACCAGCACCACAAACAGGATGCGCGCCTCTTTCCCGGTCACCTGACCGCTCGGCAAAGGACGATTCGCGGTGCGCTTAACATGTCCATCAAATTTCCGGTCAGCATAGTCGTTGACCACACAGCCCGCAGCGCGCATCAGCCAGACACCCGCCACAAACACCGCCAGGATCCACAGCGGCGGTACGCCCGGCGTGGCAACCCACAGCGCCCATAAGGTCGGCCACAGCAGCAGCAGCGCGCCAATGGGTTTATCAGTACGCATCAGGCGGTGATAGGCCAGCAGCTTATTCTGCGTCAGACTCCACTCCATTTTTTCTCCCTCTTAGTACAACGGCGATGCAGGCAAAAAGAGTTCCGTCAGTATTAACGGCTTGCCACTCAAACGAAGGCGGGAACGGCGCCCCCACAAATCGGCATCGCAACCAATTTCAATAAAATCACGGGTCAGTTCAGACGAGGTGAACAGATAGCGCCCCAGCGGCGTTTTGCCGAGGCGTTGCAGTGCCAGCTCCGGCCCGGAAAGTGTAGACTCAGGAACCACCGTTCGCCCGGCAAGCCACGGCTCGCCATCCGCACAGAGTAAAATTTCACGCAGCCAGTAGCGTTCTTCCTGCGGCAGCAGCGGCAGCTCGCTGGCAATCTCCGCAGGCGAGACAAACCCTTCCTGAATCATCGTCACCGTGACCGTTTTACCCTGTTGCTCAAAACGTTTTGTCATGGAATCTTCCAGCAGCAGCCAGTCCAGCTGTTCCGGGTCAAGCGCAGGGATGTGGTCGAAATAGCGTAGCGCACGCAGCTGCGTTAGCGCGGGGTGTGACATGCCAGACTCTCCGATACATAACGTAAAAGCATTGTATCGCAGATTGGCAAAATGAGGACGGACAAACAGAATTTAACGATCACTATCGCAACAAAGGTGCAACTTAGCCAAAAAAAGTGCGCCCGCGAAGGCGCACCAAACGACTAACAAAATCAGCACTGTGGGGAGACGGTTACCCCTTGCCTTTTACACTGCTGATAAAGGTGGAACGGGCAGTGGTTGAACCTAAACGCTCGGCTTCATCAAGCAGTTTCAGCGCTTTATCGACATCGCCGTTTTTAACTGCCTGCTTGATGGCGTTGTTAAAGTAAGTTTCAGTATCGTTAAGCACCGGCTCGGCTTTTTTCGCCGGGGCCGGGGCTGCGGCTGGTGCTGCGGCTGGCGCGGCATACACAGGCGCGGCAGTATTACCCACCGTTACCGGACCCGGGCCAGATGAGCCAAACAGTGGGCCTACGAGTACGCTGGAGCTGCTGTTGGTTTTCACCTTCAGCTTAAGCAGGCCGTCGGTGGTATGGCGCGCAATCGGATCGGGAATATCGGGAATGGCGTTACCAACCCCTTTGGCATAGGCTTTTGCCGGATCGAGCAGAGTGGTGGTTTGCTGCAAATCTTTTTCAGTGGTGAAGACCAGTACGTAGAGCTTTTGCTGCCCGAGCGCCGGGGTCAGACGCATTACCCCTTCCAGGCGGTCCGCGCTCATTACACCCGGCTCTTGATAGGTAAAATAGCTGCTAGGGAAATAGGCGGAAGGCGTCATGTTCTGATCGAGGATCAGAACGTTCGGCGCAAAAACGCTGGTCTGTTTGTTAACTTCACTGGATAAAGTCAACGTTAGCTCACCGATATTAGCCGGTACGCTATAGGCGGCTACCGGCCCGGTAATGCCAGCCACATTGAGCTGTTGGCCACCCGTCGCAAGCTGTGTGTTCTGCGTTTTGGACTGATCCACCGGCGTCCAGGTTAATTGCTGTAGAGCGGCTGTCGGAATGGCAGGCGCTGCGCTGGTATTCTGCGGGACATAATTGACGTCAGCGAGCGTGACGCCAGGCACACAGGCCAGCAGACCCGCTGACAGGCACAGCGCGACGAGATTTTTCTTCATTTTCATTGTTATCACCTCAGAAAGCGTAAGCACTGCGGTGGCCAGGCAATAGCGCGCAGTACCTCAGGAATTGAGGGGCTTTCGCCCCCCAGATTACATCGTCAGATCAGGATGCGATTACCACCAGATTTCCATCTGGGCGCCGAAGGAGAACTCATCGTCATCGCCGCGGCTGGTAGAGAATCGACCGTTACCGGTGGAGTCAGAGATCGCGTAACGGGTGGCATCGCCGTTACCGTTCTTCGCGTAGCCCCATTTCTCATCCCACTTCGCGTAGGTTGCGAAGACACGGATGGCCGGACGAGACCAGATGCTGTCGCCAGCCTGCCACTGTTGCGCCAGGGTGATTTTGTACTGGCTGTTGCGATCGCCGGTTTCCTGGGATTTGACGTTGTCGTAGCCCACTTCCAGCAGGGTGCTCATGATTGGCGTCCATTTGTACATCGGACGTACACCCACGGTCCACCAGTCACTCCCCTGGTTATCATCCATGTCGAGTTTCTGGTACATACCGACATACATCAGGTCCCACTTGTCGGCCAGGGTGATTGCACCGTGGTCCAGAATGCGCCAGAGGCTGCCGTTGTTATTAATCACATCGTTGGCGTAGTTGGTCGTCGTGCCATCAGGATTCGTGATGGTAAAGCTGGAAGAACCATAGGAACCCTGGCTCAGACCTTTACCCTGCGTGGTCATTGAGTCCATCGCATACTGCAGCACAAACTTGTTATAGCCTTTCAGCATGCTCTGGGTATGTTCAGCGGTGAACATCCAGCCATCTTTCGACGCGCCGTCGGCAAGATCATAGCCGTCGGTCGTGTTCGCGCGGCCATAATCCACACCCAGTTCCAGCACGCCGTCCGGGTTAGTTTCCAGGCCCGCTAAACGCACGTCAAATACGTCGTTCGCGGTATCTTTGGTACGGTCATAGATGTTCTGGCTGCTGAAGGCATAAGAACCGCCAGCTTCCTGGGAACGCGTCGCTGCCAGAGACAGTTTACCGAAGCCCAGATCGATGTTTTCAATACCGGCACCAGGACCAGAGATATCCCAGTAGTAGAAGTCGATCATGTGTACGTCATGACGCTGATAGAAGCGCTTACCGGCCCAGATGGTAGAGCCAGGCAGCCATTCAATCAGGTTTTTACCCTGCACGTTAGCTTCACGGAACGCCGGATCGGTACCTTCCCAGTCATTCTGCTGTGCCACGGAGTACGCTACGTTGGTGTCGAAATAGAAGCTCTTGTCGCCTTCTTTCCACACTTCCTGGCCCAGTTTCAGTTCGGCGTAGGTTTCACATTCGTTACCAAGACGGTATTTACTTTGTGCGCCTGTTGCCTGGAAACATTGTTGTTCACCGCCACTACCCGTCCAGCCGATACCAGAACGAGCATAACCATGGAAATCCACTGCCAGTGCCTGAGCAGACATTACGCCCGCTGCGACGGCAACTGCCAAAGGAAGTTTGCGCAGAGTAATCATTATTCTATCTCCTGAGATCATTGCTTTTCTTTGTAATTGGAATGCTTAAACGCCTGGCTCTTTGTGCAACCGACGACATGCAGTGCCATCCTCACGGAACAGATGGCAACGCTCTGGCGGCAAACCGATAGCGAATGTGGCACCCTCTTCTACCAACACCACGTCATTCTGGCGGTAGACCAGGTTCTGACGGATGGCGGGGATCTGGATATGAATCTGTGTTTCGTGACCAAGCTGTTCGACGACCTGAACTTCACCTTCCAGCGTCACATCAGCGATGTGGCTCGGCAGTAAATGCTCAGGGCGGATACCGAGGGACATATTGGCCCCCACCTGTACGTTGGCGCTGTTGACCGGCAGCCAGACTTGCTGACGGTTTGGCAGCTCCACCTGTACCTGTTCGATTGCCGTCGCGGTCACTTTTACGGGCAGGAAGTTCATCTTTGGCGAGCCAATGAAGCCCGCAACAAAGCGGTCTGCCGGGTAGTGATACAGCTCCAGCGGTTTGCCCACCTGCGCCACGCGACCGGCGTCCAGTACCACGATTTTGTCGGCCAGCGTCATCGCTTCGACCTGATCGTGGGTGACGTAAATCATCGTGCGCCCCAGGCGCTTGTGCAGACGGGAGATTTCGATACGCATCTGGACGCGCAGGGCGGCATCCAGGTTAGAGAGAGGTTCATCGAGCAGGAACACGCGCGGCTCGGCCACCAGCGTACGGCCGATCGCCACACGCTGACGCTGACCACCGGAGAGCGCCTTCGGTTTACGCTCCAGCAGATGTGCCAGCTGGAGCACTTCCGCCACCTGGGTGACGCGCTGGTTAATGGTCTCTTTTTTCGCGCCGGCCAGCTTCAGGCCAAAGGACATGTTCTCGGCAACGGAAAGATGCGGATAAAGCGCATAAGACTGGAACACCATGCCCACGCCGCGTTCAGCTGGCGGGATGTCGTTCATTCGGGTATCACCAATAAATAAATCGCCACTGGTGATGGTTTCAAGACCGGCAATCATACGCAGCAGAGTAGATTTACCACAGCCTGATGGACCAACGAACACCACAAACTCACCTTCGTGGATGTCCAGATTGATGTCTTTTGACACCACAACGTCGCCCCAGGCTTTCGTTACATTACGCAGCTGTACGCTCGCCATGCCCTTCTCCCTTCGTTACAACCTGTCACCGACAGAAACATTCAAGATAAGTTCACTATGCGTGTTCCATTACTTTCGTGAATCCTCCACCCCCCGGCTTTTTTATGGGGGAGGAGGCGGGAGGATGAGAGAGCAGGCTCTGCGACCGCAGCGGAGGGGCTGAGGCGAAAATCGTGAAGCGGCCTGCAAAATTCAGTGGGTTTTTATGTGCGCCAGCACTCATAACTTAAATTTATGTTACAGGGATCACACAAACAGGGGGTGGGGCGTAGGGACTGGGAGGATGGAAAGAGGATGTCAAATAAGGAGACTGAGTCACGTTGAACCACCTTATGTATCCACGAGCACATCACCAATAAAGGATGGCAGATATGAAGATCAAGACTGGCGCACGCGTTTTCGCATTGTCCGCCCTCGCAGCAATGATGATTTCCGCACCGGCTCTCGCCAAAATTGAAGAGGGTAAGCTGGTTATCTGGATTAACGGCGACAAGGGCTATAACGGTCTGGCCGAAGTGGGCAAAAAATTCGAGAAAGACACCGGTATCAAAGTCACCGTAGAACACCCGGATAAACTGGAAGAGAAGTTCCCGCAGGTTGCGGCAACTGGCGATGGTCCGGACATTATCTTCTGGGCGCATGACCGTTTCGGGGGCTACGCGCAGTCTGGCCTGCTGGCAGAAGTTACGCCAGACAAAGCCTTCCAGGACAAACTGTTCCCGTTCACCTGGGACGCCGTTCGCTATAACGGCAAGCTGATCGCTTACCCAATCGCGGTTGAAGCCCTGTCACTGATTTACAACAAAGACCTGGTGCCAAATCCACCGAAAACCTGGGAAGAGATCCCTGCTCTGGATAAAGAGCTGAAGGCGAAAGGTAAATCCGCTCTGATGTTCAACCTGCAAGAGCCGTACTTCACCTGGCCGCTGATTGCTGCCGACGGCGGCTACGCGTTCAAGTTTGAAAACGGCAAATATGACGTGAAAGACGTGGGCGTGGACAACGCGGGCGCGAAAAAAGGCCTGACCTTCCTGGTTGACCTGATTAAGAACAAACACATGAACGCGGATACCGACTACTCCATCGCGGAAGCGGCGTTCAACAAAGGCGAAACCGCGATGACCATCAACGGTCCGTGGGCCTGGACCAACATCGACAAGAGCAAAGTCAACTACGGCGTGACCCTGCTGCCAACCTTCAACGGCAAGCCGTCTAAACCGTTTGTTGGCGTGCTGAGCGCGGGTATCAACGCCGCCAGCCCGAACAAAGAGCTGGCGAAAGAGTTCCTCGAAAACTACCTGCTGACCGATCAGGGTCTGGATGAAGTGAACAAGGACAAACCGCTGGGCGCCGTTGCGCTGAAATCCTTCCAGGATCAGTTAGCGAAAGATCCACGCATTGCGGCCACCATGGATAACGCCCAGAAAGGCGAAATCATGCCGAACATCCCACAGATGGCTGCGTTCTGGTACGCCACCCGTACCGCCGTCATCAACGCTGCAAGCGGTCGCCAGACTGTTGATGCCGCGCTGAAAGATGCTCAGGGTCGTATTACTAAGTAAGTCTGAAAAACGGCGGGTGGCGCGTGCGCTTACCCGCCCTACGACTACGGCACGATCCGTAGGTCAGGTAAGCGCAGCGCCACCTGACGATAAGTTTCCACCGTTGTAGAGGAAGAACCCCATGGATGTCATTAAAAAGAAACGCTGGTGGCAAAGCGACGCACTGAAGTGGTCAGTGATAGGTCTGCTGTGCCTGCTGGTGGGTTACCTTGTTGTTTTAATGTACGTGCAAGGGGAATACCTTTTTGCCATCATGACGCTGATTTTAAGCTCGGTTGGCCTGTATATTTTCGCCAACCGTAAAGCGTATGCCTGGCGCTATGTCTACCCCGGTGTTGCCGGGATGGGGCTGTTTGTCCTCTTTCCGCTGATCTGCACCATCGCGATTGCCTTTACTAACTACAGCAGCACCAACCAGCTCGCGCAGGAGCGTGCCACTCAGGTGCTTCTGGATCGTTCTTATCAGGCGGGTAAAACCTTTAACTTCGGCCTGTATCCTGCGGGAGATGAGTGGAAGTTAGCGCTCACTGACGGTGAGAGCGGCAAAAACTATCTTTCCGACGCGTTCAAATTTGGCGGCGAGCAGAAGCTGGTCTTAAAAGAGGCCGCGGCCTTGCCAGAAGGTGAACGTGCCAACCTGCGTATCATCACTCAAAATCGCCAGGCGCTGACCCAGCTCACCGCTGTGCTGCCCGATGACAGCAAAGTAACCATGAGCTCGCTGCGCCAGTTTTCCGGCACGCAGCCGCTTTATACTCTGGCGGATGACGGCACGCTGACCAACAACCAGAGCGGCGTAAAATACCGCCCGAACAACGATATCGGTTTCTATCAGTCGGTGAATGCCGACGGCAGCTGGGGCGACGACAAGCTCAGCCCGGGCTATACCGTTACCATCGGCTGGGATAACTTTACCCGCGTGTTTACCGACGAAGGCATCCAGAAACCGTTCTTCGCCATCTTCGTCTGGACGGTAGTCTTCTCCATCCTGACCGTGATCCTGACCGTGGCCGTGGGCATGGTGCTGGCCTGTCTGGTCCAGTGGGAATCCCTGAAGGGCAAAGCGATTTACCGCGTGCTGCTGATTCTGCCGTACGCCGTGCCGTCGTTCATCTCGATTCTGATTTTCAAAGGGTTGTTTAACCAGAGCTTCGGTGAAATCAACATGATGCTGAGCGCGCTGTTCGGCATCAAACCGGCCTGGTTCAGCGACCCGACCACCGCTCGCTCGATGATTATCATCGTGAACACCTGGCTCGGTTATCCGTACATGATGATCCTGTGCATGGGGCTGCTGAAGGCCATCCCGGACGACCTGTACGAAGCCTCGGCGATGGACGGCGCGGGTCCGTTCCAGAACTTCTTCAAAATTACCCTGCCGCTGCTCATTAAGCCGCTGACGCCGCTGATGATTGCCAGCTTCGCCTTTAACTTTAACAACTTTGTGCTGATTCAGCTGTTGACCAACGGTGGACCGGACCGTCTCGGCACCACCACGCCGGCAGGCTATACCGACCTGCTCGTGAGCTACACCTACCGTATCGCCTTCGAAGGCGGCGGCGGTCAGGACTTCGGTCTGGCGGCGGCGATTGCCACCCTGATCTTCCTGCTGGTGGGCGCCCTGGCGATCGTGAACCTGAAAGCTACACGTATGAAATTTGACTAAGGAGGGCACTGAACATGGCAATGGTACAACCCAAATCTCAGAAACTGCGCCTCCTCGCGACGCACTTAGGCCTGCTGATTTTCATCGCGGCGATCATGTTCCCGCTGCTGATGGTAATCGCCATCTCCCTGCGTTCGGGGAACTTCGCCACCGGGAGCCTGATCCCGGATGAAATCTCCTGGGAGCACTGGAAACTCGCGCTGGGCTTCAGTGTGGAACACGCGGATGGCCGAGTCACTCCGCCGCCGTTCCCGGTGCTGCTGTGGTTGTGGAACTCGGTAAAAGTGGCGACCATTACTGCCATCGGCATCGTGACGCTCTCCACCACCTGTGCTTACGCCTTCGCCCGTATGCGTTTCCCGGGCAAAGCGACGCTGCTGAAAGGGATGCTGATTTTCCAGATGTTCCCGGCGGTGCTGTCACTGGTGGCGTTGTATGCCCTGTTTGATCGTCTGGGCCAGTACGTGCCGTTTATCGGCCTGAACACCCACGGCGGCGTGATCTTCGCCTATCTTGGCGGCATCGCCCTGCATGTGTGGACCATCAAGGGCTATTTCGAAACCATCGATGGTTCACTGGAAGAAGCCGCCGCGCTGGATGGCGCCACCCCGTGGCAGGCGTTCCGTCTGGTGCTGCTGCCGCTGTCGGTACCGATTCTGGCGGTGGTGTTCATCCTGTCGTTTATCGCGGCGATCACCGAAGTACCGGTCGCCTCTCTGTTACTGCGCGATGTGAACAGCTACACCCTGGCCGTCGGTATGCAGCAATACCTCAACCCGCAAAACTACCTGTGGGGCGACTTTGCCGCGGCGGCCGTACTCTCTGCCATCCCGATTACCGTGGTGTTCCTGCTGGCCCAGCGCTGGCTGGTCAACGGCCTGACGGCGGGCGGTGTGAAAGGTTAAGTTTCATCTGTTATGCCACTGCAACCCTCAACTTTAGACGTATTGTATTGAACCAACTTGTGACTGTTGTTAGGCGCTCTTCGGAGCGCCCTTTTTTTATTCGCGTTTCAGCCGCTTTGAGTTGCACAGCCAGAGGGTGATCACCAGCAGCAGGATCGCTGCCGAGTAGATCAGCACGTCGAGCGGGGATTTATGATCGACGATGATCAGCCGCACAATGGCGGTGATGCCAATGTAGACAAAATAGCGCAGCGGGAAGTGAAAGCCGGACTGAAAGTACTTCACAATCAGGGCGATAAATTCAAAGTAGAGAAAGTAGACCACCAGGCCTTCCACCAGCGCGTATTTGCTGGTTTGCTCAGGGGCGAACAGCACATCCGCCAGATGCACCGTCTCTTTACCCAGAAACACGACCAGGATCAGGCCAAGGCTCAGCAGACCGAGGTTCAGCACGGTCTGGAGTATCGTTGAGATAAACTCAACGCGCGGACGAGTCAGGGATGTCATACAGCACCTCATTCTCCAGGGCGAGGTTCCTGTATAACGCAAAAATGTGACGGGGATCTATATTTTTTGTTTATGTTTTGTCCAGATGAACATTCCTGCCGGGCGGCACTGCGTTTGCCCGGCCTACAAAAACACTCTCGTAGGCCCGGTAAGCGCAGCGCCAGCGGGCAAATAAGCATCAGCGGAAGTTAATGTTCTTATCGCTGGTCATATCATACAGCTGGAACTTACGTCCAAGCTGCTGACCGCCGTCGCGCGTCAGCGGCGTCCAGCCCACTGCCGCACGGCTGCGGGTTGGGCCTGATGAGAACAGATCCAGCGGAATCGACACGTACACCCCTTTGGTGAAGTCCCCTTCCCCGTACTCGTCTGGCGAAACGTTGGTGATGGTGGCATAGCCGCCCACCACGACGCCGCTGTCGAAGTGTTTGGAGATATCCAGCGTGCCGCCCTTATCACCCGCCAGATACTGGCCGACGCTGGCTTTCACCAGCACGTCCTGCGCGAACGACGGCGTCCAGTAGGCGGTCAGGTGGCCGGTTTTGACGCTGTAGTCGGTGAACTTCATCATGTCCTGCGCGCTGCGCCAGTCACGCTGTTTCACGTAGTTGGCATCAATCCCAAACGCCCAGTTGCTGTCGACGGGACGATAAAGCACTTCTGCCCCGGCGCCGCCGAACATGGTTTCCAGATAGCCACCGTAAACCTGGCCGTAGAAGCCGTTGCCGAAGTACTGGAAGTAGTTGGCCTGGAGGTTATTCACGTAGATATCGTTCTGCACATATTCGCGAACGCGGGTACGCACGCGCGGCAGTTTTGAATCGTTCGGCGGGTTGGTGTAGTTAAATTTGTCGTAGTTGTTGGCAATGTTGCCGAACAGGCTACCGGTGGTCAACAGGTGGTCGGTCACCCACAGATCCGCCGTCGCCATCGCGCCCAGCTGATACATGTAGAAGTTTTCCGGCCCACCCACGGACTGGTTCAGCACCGGATCGATATGGAAATCGAAGCGGGATTTATCGATATACCAGCCCTGCTCGGTGCTCTCTGGCACCACCGGCTCAACGCGTTTTTGCACCAGCTCGGTTTCATGTCCCAGCGGTTCGCCTTCAAGATGACGCTTAAGGCTGGCAACATCGGTTTCAGTGGTGACCTGCGGCAGGTTGAGACGGTTCTCCGTCACGCGGATCGTGCGGATCCCCTCCGGCAGATCGTTCATGACGATCCGGTTGGCGCGCTCGATCCCTTCGCGGGAGTCGCGGTATTTTACCTGCTCGCCGGTGATGTACAGCGTATCGCCTTTGGTCTGGATCTTCGGATCCGCCAGGCCTGCGTTATATTTCAGCAGCGTCAGCTGGTTCGCTACCACGGAGTGCTGAATGATCGCATCCTGCGGCTCCGGCTGGTATTTGGGCCGCGGGTTATCATTGTAGCGCGGCCGCATGTCGTTAAAGTTGGTGCGCAGCGTAAAGCCAAACATCAGGGTATTACCGCGCTCATAGCTGAGGTTAACGTCGGCCCAGTCGGTGACGCGGTAAATGGCGCCGACGTTAAACTTGCTCTTCTGCTCAATCTTGCCGGCAAAATCTTCGCGGTAGTTATTGCCTTCGTACTCCAGCTTCAGGCGCAGCGGCTGCCATGGCGTTTGATACTCTACGCCTCCAAACAGCGAGGCCGGGCCGTGGAACATCTGGTCGCCGTTGATGGAACCCGCTTTTTTGTAGCTGTTATCGCGGTAGCAGTATTTGTCGCTGTAGGTACAGAACGGGTTGGTTACGTTGCCGCTGGTGCCGAGGTAACCCCAGCCAAGACCCAGCGAGAAATCAAACGGTCCCCAGGCTTTGCTGGCAACGATGTATTCCGCATCAAACAGGCCGGTTCCGCCAATGTCTTTCGCCCCGACGGAGACCTGCGGCATCCAGTAGCTCTCTTCCCACAGGCGCAGCTTCACGTCGAAGGCTTTGTCTTTATAGGTCTGATCGCCGGAGAAGGCGTCCACGCTGCTGTACTGTTTTGTACGCACGTCGGTGTAGCGCAGCGTGGTCTCCAGCCAGGGGAACAGCTGCACGGACGCAGAGTAGTAACGGTACTGATCGTTATCGCGATAGTTAAGGCTGATTTCCCCCTCGCGGGCCATACGCGCGGTCGGGGTTTGCAGTAAGCCCACGCCGCCAAAATCGGACTGCGACGGGCCGATGGGTGCCGGATACGTTTCTGCATGACAGGCGGCACTCACGCACAGTGCAAGCATGCTGTAGAGATAGGTTTTTTTCATTATTCCGGTATCCGCTGTATCAGGGAGCGAAGGATATCGGCATTAAGCCCGTCATACGCTTTCGTCCAGAAATGGTCGGCAAAACCGACAAAAATGATGCTGCCTGGCATAGGTTCGATATGGCGTTTATTCCAGTAAGCCACCGGCGCTTTTTGCGTATGCCCGTCCGGATAGACCACCCAGGCATAGCTGTTATCCGCACCGCTGAGCAAGCTTTGCTCGTCGAGATAGCTCACGACGTCCCAGCCCGGCGTAAACGACTTTTTGCCAGGGCTGCTGATAAGCCCCATCACGGTGACGGTGGAAGGCTGAGCCGGCAGCCACAGGGTATAGTCCCCTTCCAGCGACGGATTGCCGTTTTCGGCGACGCGCACCTCATCCGGATCGAGATTCACCTTCTGGCGACCCGTCACCTTAACCGCCTGAAGCTGCTGACGCAGGCTAGTAATGGCCGCGGCATCGTCAGCATCTTCCTGTTGTGCCAGCCCGCTCAGTCGGGCGAGCAGCGCCTGATGTTTTTGTTCCGCTACAATCGTCGCCTGACGCTCGCTGATAACCGCCCCGGTCCACCAGCTTTTCGCCAGCCTCGGCTGCCCCACCAGATCGAGCAGATGCCCGGCGTTGGTTAAGGTTTTAGGTTTTTCGCTGTCCGGGGTGTAGACCTGTACCGTTCCCGCAGACCACGCCAGCGGCGAGGCCAGGCTGGCGAGAAGCGCAACGTGAATGAACATTTTCATGATTTCGCCGCCTTGATCAGGGTGGTCTTCACCGGGAAGAAACCGGCACCGAGATACTGTAAGGACTGGCGGATTTGCCCCTCTTCGTCCACCCAGAAGCGGTTATGCCAGGTGGCCTGATCGGTTGTCACCTCTTCATCCAGCACGCGCACCTGCGTTTCGTCGCTGCCCACTTTGACGCTGTCCGTACCATCCCAGCGGAAGGTAGAGCGGGCCGTGGCGTAGCGCACCTGTTTGTGCTCGGTCCAGCCCATTGTGCGCGTCCAGCTTGCGCCATCGACGATCTGATTCGGCTTGATGAGCGGATCTTCAGCCAGGTTGTTTACCTCAAGCAGGTTGTCGCCGCCAAGCAACGTTTTCACGATTCGGGAATGCTGAGTCACGATGGTGGCCTGATCCTGCGTCACCCATTTCTGCTGCCCGTTTTCATCGAAAGCGAGCACCACAAACAGTTGCGGACCATCGTTTAGCTGCATGTACTGGCTGGCATACGGCATGTTCTGAAGTTCGTCATCGGTCAGATGCACGCCCGGCGTGCCGAACATGCTGTCCCACAGTGAGTGGCCCAGCCCTTTGGTGGTAGCTGAGCACGCCTGCAACAGCAGGCAAATCAGGATGATTGCAGGTCGCTTCACGACTCTTCTCCGAAGGGGCGAAATAACCACACCGAAGTGTGGTTATGATTAAAACACCCGGTATTACTGGGTGCTGGTCGTCGTAGTGGTCGTGGTTCCGGTATTGGAGCCATCACCGCCACCGGTTGCCGCCAGCGCGACACCCACGGCTGAACTTACGGCGCTGGTGCTGGCTGCGGTAGAACTCCCCGCAGACGCAGACGTCGCTGCCGACCCTGCTGCTTCCCCGACCTGGACCGGAGCTGCATAGACAGACGTCGCCGCAAGCGCAGATATGGCAAAAATGCCATACAGTACTTTCTTCATAACAATTTCCCTTCAATGAATGAATGGAGATTTGCCCGAAAAGAAATTCAGGCGGATTCGAGTATACACAACTAAAGCAGTGGGTTTACCGTGGGGGTAAATAGGGATGAGGTTTTCAGACTAATGGTTAAAAATGAAAAGAAAAAAGAATTATTGAAATAGATAACCATTCATTATCAAACAGTTATAATATAAACCCATTAAAGTATCACTCCGTATTTTCTTAAAATAACCCTCAGCAATTAACGGGGTAACCGTGTTTTTCGGATTAAACTCAGATTCAGAATTTGAGATAACTAACAGACATCAGGAATTATCCGATAAAAAAATGCCGGCATATCGCCGGCATTGTTCATGACATATTTATTACGCACGCCATGCTTTATAACGGTTAATCAGACCATTGGTGGAGCTGTCGTGGCTGTCGATTGCTTTATCGTCACCCAGCTCTGGCAGAATGCGGTTTGCCAGCTGTTTGCCCAGCTCAACGCCCCACTGGTCAAAGGTGAAGATGTTCAGAATAGCGCCCTGAGTGAAGATCTTGTGCTCGTAGAGGGCAATCAGCGCGCCCAGGCTGAACGGCGTAATTTCACGCAGCAGAATGGAGTTAGTTGGACGGTTGCCTTCGAACACTTTGAACGGCACAACGTGTTCCAGCGTAGCCGGATCTTTACCCTGGTCACGGTACTCCTGCTCAACCACCTCGCGGGATTTACCGAACGCCAGCGCTTCGGTCTGGGCGAAGAAGTTAGACAGCAGCTTCGGATGGTGGTCGGAAAGCGGGTTGTGCGTAATCGCCGGGGCGATGAAATCGCACGGTACCATTTTGGTGCCCTGATGGATCAGCTGGTAGAACGCGTGCTGACCGTTGGTGCCCGGCTCGCCCCAGATGATTGGGCCAGTCTGATAATCCACCGCGTTACCGTTACGGTCAACGTACTTGCCGTTGGATTCCATGTTGCCCTGCTGGAAGTAGGCCGCAAAGCGGTGCATATACTGGTCGTACGGCAGAATCGCTTCGGTTTCAGCGCCGAAGAAGTTGTTGTACCAGATCCCGATCAGCGCCAGCAGCACCGGCAGGTTTTTCTCAGGCGCGGTGGTGGAGAAGTGTTTGTCCATCGCGTGCGCGCCGGAGAGCAGCTCAACGAAGTTGTCGAAGCCGACGGACAGGATGATGGACAGACCGATCGCAGACCACAGTGAGTAGCGGCCACCCACCCAGTCCCAGAATTCAAACATGTTCGCGGTATCAATACCGAACTCACCCACCGCTTTACCGTTGGTGGACAGCGCCGCGAAGTGTTTCGCCACGTGCTTTTCGTCGCCCGCGGTTTTCAGGAACCAGTCGCGCGCGCTGTGGGCGTTGGTCATGGTTTCCTGAGTGGTGAAGGTTTTAGACGCCACCAGGAACAGCGTGGTTTCCGGGTTCACCTTTTTCAGCACTTCAGCGATGTGAGTCCCATCGACGTTGGACACGAAGTGCATGTTGAGATGGTTTTTGTACGGGCGCAGCGCCTCGGTCACCATGAACGGGCCGAGGTCAGAGCCGCCGATACCGATGTTTACGACGTCGGTGATCGCTTTCCCGGTGTAGCCTTTCCACTGACCTGAGATGATCGCTTCAGAGAAGGTTTTCATCTTTTCCAGCACCGCGTTCACTTCCGGCATCACATCTTTGCCGTCAACGATAATTGGAGTATTGCTACGGTTGCGCAGCGCCACGTGCAGCACGGCACGGTCTTCGGTGCGGTTGATCTTCTCACCGGAGAACATGGATTTGATGGCATCTGCCAGCTCAGTCTCTTTCGCCAGATCTTGCAGCTTCGCCAGCGTCTCTTCGGTGATACGGTTCTTGGAGAAATCCACCAGCATCAGGTCATCGAAGGTGGCGGAAAACTTGCTGAAACGATCGGCATCTTTCGCGAACAGATCCGCGATAGTGACGTCTTTCATTTCATCAAAATGTTTCTGTAGTGCCTGCCATGCAGCGGTCTGCGTTGGGTTGATGTTTTTCATAGCAATACTCTTCTGATTTGAGAATTGTGACTGCGGTCGATTGTAGCGCCTGCAAATAAAAATTGTGATGGTTTTTATGCCATTGCCCTAGTCTGCATCAAACGCAGGTGAAAAGACCCGAAAAGTATAGCTGCTGTCGCGCCCTTCCGGCGTGGCGAAATGTTGGTCAAAAAGGGGTAAAAAGGAGCATAAAATATGGGCCTGTTATAAGTCCTGTTTCTGAGGGGTACCCCCCCATGAAAAATCCGCATAATCCCAGCATTGACAGGACCTCCCCCGCATTTTATTTATAGGGCCGTATTTTGCGCCTGCACCTGTTCTCGCTTCATTCTTGTGCCAAGGTCGCTCTATTCATTCCCTGACACGAGGTTGTTATGACGAGTTTTGTGGTCGCCAAGTTTGGCGGCACCAGTGTGGCAGACTACGCTGCCATGAACCGCAGCGCCGATGTGGTGCTGGCCGATCCGAATACCCGCCTGGTGGTGCTCTCCGCCTCAGCCGGCGTGACGAACCTGCTGGTTTCTTTGTCTGAAGGACTGGAAGCGACCGAGCGTTTCGTGAAGCTGGATGCACTGCGCAAAATTCAGTTCGACATCCTTGAGCGTCTGCAAAACCCGAACGTCATTCGTGAGGAAGTGGAACGCCTGCTGGAAAATATCACTACCCTGGCAGAAGCCGCTTCACTGGCAACCTCTACCGCCCTAACCGACGAACTGGTCAGCCACGGCGAACTGATGTCCACCCTGCTGTTCGTTGAGATCATGCGCGAGCGCAATATTCAGGCGCAGTGGTTCGACGTGCGTAAAGTAATGCGCACCAGCGACCGCTTTGGCCGCGCCGAGCCGGACGTGGAAGCGCTGGCCGAGCTGACCAACCAGCAGCTTGCCCCGCGTCTGGATGAAGGCATAGTGATCACCCAGGGCTTTATCGGCAGCGAAGCCAAAGGGCGCACAACCACGCTGGGCCGTGGCGGCAGCGACTATACCGCCGCCCTGCTGGGTGAAGCCCTGCATGCCACCCGCGTGGATATCTGGACGGACGTGCCGGGTATTTACACCACCGACCCGCGCGTGGTCTCTGCGGCAAAACGCATTGACGTGATCGCCTTTGAAGAAGCGGCTGAAATGGCCACCTTCGGCGCGAAAGTGCTGCATCCGGCCACGCTGCTGCCCGCCGTGCGCAGCGACATTCCGGTCTTCGTTGGCTCCAGTAAAGATCCAAAGGCGGGCGGGACGCTGGTCTGCAAGAAAACCGAGAACCCGCCGCTGTTCCGCGCGCTGGCCCTGCGTCGTAAGCAGACGCTGGTTACCCTGCACAGCCATAATATGCTGCACTCCCGCGGATTCCTGGCGGAAGTGTTTGGCATCCTGGCACGCCACAATATCTCCGTGGACCTGATCACCACGTCAGAAGTCAGCATTGCGCTGACGCTCGACACCACCGGCTCCACCTCTACCGGCGACACCCTGCTGACGCAGTCGCTGCTGATTGAGCTTTCCGAGCTGTGCCGCGTGGAGGTGGAAGAAGATCTGGCGCTGGTTGCCATCATCGGTAATAAGCTGTCGCGCGCGTGCGGCGTGGGCAAAGAGGTGTTCGGCGTGCTCGACCCGTTCAGCATCCGCATGATTTGCTACGGCGCCTCCAGCTACAACCTCTGCTTCCTGGTCCCTGCCGATCAGGCCGAGCAGGTTGTGCAGAAACTTCATCAGAATTTATTTGAATAAAATTCGTTAGCACGATAAACATTATCCATAAGCCGGGCACAGACCCGGCTTTTTTATAACAAAACAACACGACAATACTGCAAGGAATTCACTATGCTCTCCGCTATCACCCGGCTGTTCCCGTTATGGGCGCTGCTGCTCTCCGTACTCGCGTATTACACTCCCACCACGTTCACGGGCATTGGTCCGTGGGTCACCACGCTACTGATGCTGATTATGTTCGGCATGGGCGTGCATCTAAAAATTGACGATTTCAAACGCGTGCTGTCTCGCCCGGCACCGGTTGCCGCAGGGATTTTCCTGCACTACCTGGTGATGCCGCTCGCGGCCTGGCTGCTGGCGATGGCCTTTAAGATGCCGCCCGACCTTTCCGCCGGGATGGTGCTGGTGGGGAGCGTCGCCAGCGGCACGGCATCTAACGTCATGATCTATCTGGCGAAAGGCGACGTGGCGCTCTCCGTCACCATCTCGTCCGTTTCCACGCTGGTGGGCGTGATTGCCACGCCGCTGTTAACCCGCCTGTACGTGGACGCGCATATCCAGGTGGATGTGATGGGCATGCTGCTCAGCATTCTGCAAATCGTGGTGATCCCGATTGCGCTGGGACTGGTGATCCACCATCTCTTCCCGCGGGTGGTGAAAGCGGTTGAGCCGTATCTGCCCGCGTTTTCGATGGTCTGCATACTTGCCATTATCAGCGCCGTGGTAGCCGGTTCCGCATCGCACATTGCTTCGGTGGGCTTTGTAGTGATCGTCGCGGTTGTGCTGCATAACACCATTGGTCTGCTGGGCGGATACTGGGGCGGAAAGCTGTTTGGTTTCGACGAATCCACCTGCCGCACGCTGGCGATCGAAGTGGGGATGCAGAACTCTGGCCTGGCGGCGGCGCTGGGTAAAATTTACTTCTCACCGCTGGCGGCGCTACCGGGAGCGCTGTTCTCCGTCTGGCACAACCTGTCCGGTTCGCTGTTAGCAGGGTACTGGTCCGGTAAGCCGATTGATGACCAACCGAAAAAAGATGCGGTGAAACAGGGTTAATTGAGCCGGCTTGCTTTACACTGAAGCCTCCCCATCAGGAGGCTTCAGCAATGGCTACACCACGTTTGACCCAGAAAGACATGACCGAAGCCGAGCAGCGCGAACTTAAAACGCTTCTCGACCGCGCCCGCATCGCGCATGGCCGCACGCTGACGAACGCCGAAACCAATCAGGTTAAAAAAGAGTACATCGATAAACTGATGGCGCAACGTGATGCCGCGGCGAAAAAAGCCCGCAAGCTGAAAAAAGAGCAGGCTTATAAACCCGATGCAGAGGCGACTTTTTCCTGGTCCGCCAGCACATCAACCCGTGGAAGGCGCTAATCAGCGCCCTTTCTTTTTGCGCCCCGGCTGGGTAAAGCGTTTTCCGTTGCCCGGCTTGCCTCGCCCTTTCTCTTCCGCCTGCGGTGCCTTCACCACCGGACGCTTAATCGCCTGCGTTTTCGGTTTGGCTTTAGCTTTCGGCTTCGCTTCGGACGAGGAGTTCTCGATAAGTTTGAACAGCTCGATCAGCTCGTCATCCGTTAAGTCACGCCACTCGCCCAGCGGGATGCCAGACAGGCTGACGTTCATGATGCGCGTGCGTTCCAGCTTCGTCACTTCATAACCGAAGTACTCGCACATGCGGCGGATCTGGCGGTTCAGGCCCTGAACCAGCGTGATGCGGAACGCGAACGGTGCTTCTTTTTTGACTTTACACTTCTTCGTCACGGTGCCCAGAATCGGCACGCCAGCGCCCATTCCGCGGATAAACTCGTCCGTCACCGGCTTGTTCACCGTCACGATGTACTCTTTCTCGTGGTCGTTACCGGCACGCAGAATTTTGTTGACCAGATCGCCGTGGTTGGTGAGGAAAATCAGCCCCTGAGAGTCTTTATCCAGACGGCCAATCGGGAAAATGCGGCTGCTGTGGTTCACGAAATCAACAATGTTGTCCCGCTCGCCATCTTCCGTGGTGCTGACAATCCCAACCGGTTTGTTCAACGCGATAAACACCAGGTCTTCGGCATCACGCGGTTCGATGACCTGACCATTCACTTTCACCACATCGCCAGGTACCACCTGATCGCCAATGGTGGCGCGTTTGCCGTTAAGAAACACGTTACCCTGTTCAATGTAACGGTCAGCCTCGCGACGTGAGCAGATCCCGCTCTCGCTAATGTATTTGTTTAATCGGGTTGATTGAGTTGGCAGCATAGTTTCTCCTGTGAAGGGCGAAATATACCTTACCTTGCGCCTGACAAAAAAGTCCTAGTAACCGCTGATCAGAAAATCGAGTGCATCCCGCAATGAAGCACTGCTGTTAGTAAGATCGGCAACGCGTTCACCTAACTCTTTTAGCGATATGCCTGCCATCATGTGCATCATCACCACGCAGGGTTTTCCCGCGACCTCAACGGCGGGAGCGACCAGTACATGCTTCATCAGAACGACCTCTGAAAGTCACTAAAGGAGCCGTTTTCATCAACCCACTGGTTAATGGCGTCAATAGAAGCTTTATTTTCTTCAAGCCACTCTGCGCGCCGATGTTCACGAAATTGCTCCTGCAAAGCCGCCGTTAGCACGGCAGAAAGGTTAAGTTTAAGCCTTCGCGCCTCTTCAAGGATGTCCGGCGACAGGGAAACATTCACTGATTTTTTTAATGCTATTAGCACCGCGCATGAGAACCCCCATTGGAATGCGCATGAACTGGCGAAGTGTAGCGTAATAATTGAGCATCTCCTATTCCCTTAAAAAGGTAAGGGTTGAAGAATAAATTGCTCTTTATGGGAAGTCACGCCTCACAAAACCGTTTTGCGAGGCGCTTTCAGAGATTAATACTCATCCCGCTCGTCATCTTCATCCGGCTGCTCCATCACGCTGTATGCCACCGCACAGAACAACGAGTTAAGACGCTTCATATCTCCCAGCAGCCCCAGGTGGAGCGAGCTGGTTTCGATACTCTGCACGTTCTGCTGGTGCAGACGCTCAACGTGGGCGTGCGAGTAGCGCCGGTTGAGGATGCGGAAACGGTGCTTGTTGCGGCGCAGGCGGCGCGCGCTCGGCACGTCGCTGGAGAAGAAGACCGACATCGCCAGCTTCAGGTTGCTGACCAGCTGTTCGTGCAGCGCTTCCAGCTCCTTCAGCCCTTCGACAGAAAACGCCCGACGTGCGGCCAGGGATTTGTCTGCGATTTCACTGCCCATACGCTCGACAATATCCGAAGCCTGCTCCAGGTTAAGCGACATCTCAATAATTTCCGCCCAGCGGCGCGACTCCTCTTCCGCCAGCTCGTCCTGTGGGATCCGCGCCAGATAGAGCTTGATGGCGGTATACAGCACGTTGATATCGTCCGCCAGCCTGCGCAGCTCTTTTTCTTCGCGCGGCTCGCCGTGCATCACCTTTTGCAACCCTTCCAGCATGGTTTCCATCGCGTCACCCATGCGCAGCGTTTCGCGGGCGGCATTGGCGATAGCCAGCGCGGGCGTGTCCAGCACCGAGGTGTCCAGATGCTTCGGTTTAAGGCGCGCGTCCAGCTCCGGTTCATCACGAATAAGCCGCTCGCAGAAGCGGGCCATCGGCGCGGCAAACGGTACCATCGCCAGACAGCGTACCAGGTTGTAGAAGACGTGGAAGTAGATCACCAGCTCCGCTTTCGGCAGAGAGAGGTTGTCCATCAGGTTCGCCAGCGGGTGCACAAACGGCAGAATGATCAGGCTACCCACCAGCTTGAAGAGCAAACTCCCCAGCGCCACCCGGCGGGCGGCAGCATTGGCTGCGCTGTTGTTAAGCATCGCCAGCAGGCCAGAGCCAAGATTCGCACCGATGACCAGGCATAGCGCCACCGGGAAAGAGATCGCGCCCGCAGCGGTTAGCGTGGCCGTCAGCAACACGGCCGCCAGGCTGGAGTAGCTGACAATGGCAAACACCGCGCCGATCAGCGCATCCAGCATAATATCGCCGGTTAACGAGGCGAAAATGACCTGCACACCGTTGGCCTGGGTAATCGGCGTAACTGCCTGCACAATCAGCTCCAGCGCTAGCAGGATCAGCCCGAGGCCAATACCGACGCGGCCAAGCTGCCCGGCACGGCTTTGCTTACGGCCGAGGAAGAAAATGACGCCAATAAAAATCAGCAGCGGCGACAGCCAGGAGAGATCGAAGGTCAGGATACGTGCCATCAGCGCGGTACCGACGTCGGCGCCAAGGACAATCACCAGCGCCGGGGCGAGCGCCACTAGATCCTGCGCCACGAACGAGGTGACGAGCATAGTGGTGGCGTTGCTGCTTTGCACCAGCGCCGTGACGCCAATACCCGCACAGAAGGCGAGCGGCTTCTTCTCAACGCTGCCGCTGAGAACGGTACGTAAACGTGCGCCAAACACGCGCATCACGCCGGTACGAACGATATGGGTGCCCCATACCAGCAGTGCGACTGCGGAGAGCAGGTGTAACAACGTCAACACAGTGGGTTTTCCTCCTTATCGTTATTCATTTTCCTTAGGTTCAGTATAAGGGTTTAAACGTAAGAAAGAGACAAGGCACCATAGCGGTGCCCTGTTTGTTGTAAGGAAAAGTGACGTTAGTCTGCGTCGTAGCCTAAATTCGGCGCCAGCCAGCGTTCCACCTCAGACACGCTCATGCCTTTTCGCAGGGCGTAGTCTTCAATCTGATCCCGCTGAAGCTGTGCCACGGCGAAATACTTGCTGTCCGGGTGGCTGAAATACCAGCCGGAAACGGACGCGCCCGGCCACATGGCGAACGACTCGGTAAGTTTCATGCCGGTATGCGCTTCCACGTCGAGCAGTTTCCAGATAGTGCCCTTCTCGGTGTGTTCCGGGCAGGCCGGATACCCCGGCGCCGGACGAATGCCCTGGTAGTTTTCGCGGATCAGCTCCTCGTTGCTGAGATTCTCATTCGCCGCGTAGCCCCAGTGCACCTTACGTACGCGCTCGTGGAGGTACTCAGCAAAGGCTTCCGCCAGGCGATCGGCGATCGCTTTCACCATGATTTTGTTGTAATCATCGTGCTGTGCGTCGTACGCGTCCGCCAGCGCGTCTTCTTCCAGACCACCGGTTACGGCAAAGGCGCCGATATAGTCGGCTTTACCGGAGAGTTTCGGTGCGACGAAATCCGCCAGGCAGTAGTTGGCAAAGCCCACTTTCTCGGTTTGCTGGCGCAGATGGTGGCTCACGGCCAGCACATGGGTGCGGGTTTCATCGCGGTAGATTTCTATGTCGTCGCCCACGCGGTTCGCCGGGAACAGCCCCACCACGCCGCGCGGGTTGAGGGCTTTCTCTGCGCTCAGTCTGTCGAGCATATCGTTGGCATCTTTAAACAGGCGTTTCGCCTCTTCGCCTACTACCTCATCTTCAAGAATGCGCGGATATTTGCCCGCCAGCGACCAGGTCATGAAGAACGGCGTCCAGTCGATGTAGTTACGCAGCGTTTCGATGCTGGCCGTCACGTCCTGCACGCCCAGACGGTGCGCGACCGGCGGCGTATAGCTGGACCAGTCGAACGCCAGATCGTTATCGCGCGCCGCCTGAAGCGAAACCGGCGGCGTGCGCGGTTTCTTACGTCCATGCTGAATGCGGACGGTTTCATACTCTTTGCGGGTGCGGGCGACAAAGTCATCGCGCTGGGTGTCAGACAGCAGCGCGGAGACCACGCCCACGGTGCGCGAGGCGTTTTGGACATACACCGTCGGCCCACTGTAGTTCTGCTCGATTTTCACTGCGGTGTGGGCTTTCGAGGTGGTTGCCCCGCCAATCAGCAGCGGAATAGTGAAGCCCTGGCGCTCCATCTCTTTTGCCACGTTGACCATTTCGTCCAGCGACGGCGTAATCAGCCCGGAAAGACCAATCAGATCCGCATTCACTTCGCGAGCGGTCCTGAGGATTTTATCCGCCGGGACCATCACGCCAAGATCGATAATTTCGTAGTTATTGCATTGCAGTACCACGCCGACAATGTTTTTGCCGATGTCGTGCACGTCGCCCTTCACGGTGGCAATGACCATCTTACCGTTACTGGAGCCCTTCTCTTTGCTGGCTTCGATAAACGGCTCAAGATAAGCCACGGCCTGCTTCATGACGCGGGCGGATTTCACCACCTGCGGCAGGAACATTTTGCCCTCGCCGAACAGATCGCCGACCACGTTCATGCCGTCCATCAGCGGCCCTTCGATCACTTCAATCGGACGGGCTGCCTGCTGACGCGCTTCCTCGGTATCCTGCTCAATGAACTCAGTAATGCCTTTTACCAGCGAGTATTCCAGACGCTTTCTCACATCCCAGGAACGCCATTCGGCCTGCTGAACGTTGGCTGATTCGTCAGCTTTACTGCCGCGGTATTTTTCCGCCAGATCCAGCATGCGTTCGGTGGCGTCGTCGCGACGGTTGAGGATCACATCTTCTACTGCGTCGCGTAGTTCTGCGGGCAGGTCGTCGTAAATCGCCAGCTGTCCGGCGTTAACGATCCCCATGTCCATCCCGTTGCGGATGGCATAGTAGAGGAACACGGCGTGGATGGCCTCACGCACCGGGTCGTTACCGCGGAACGAGAACGAGACGTTCGACACGCCGCCGGAAATTAGCGCATGCGGTAGCTCGCGTTTGATGTCTTCACACGCGCCGATAAAGTCCTGGGCGTAGTTGTTGTGCTCTTCAATGCCGGTTGCGACAGCAAAGATGTTCGGGTCGAAAATAATGTCTTCCGGCGGGAAGCCCACCTCTTCGGTCAAAATTTTGTACGCCCGGCGGCAAATCTCAATTTTGCGCTCGCGGGTATCGGCCTGGCCCACTTCATCGAAGGCCATCACCACCACGGCGGCCCCGTAGCGACGCACCAGCTTCGCGTGGTGGATAAAGGTATCGACGCCCTCTTTCATTGAGATGGAGTTAACGATGCCTTTGCCCTGAATGCACTTCAGCCCCTTTTCGATGACGTCCCATTTGGAAGAGTCAATCATGATCGGCACGCGGGCGATATCCGGCTCACCGGCAATCAGGTTGAGGAAACGCACCATCGCCGCTTCGGCGTCGAGCATCCCCTCGTCCATGTTGATATCGATAATCTGCGCGCCGCTCTCCACCTGCTGGCGGGCAACGTCCAGCGCTTCGCTGTACTTCTCTTCTTTGATCAGGCGCTTGAACTTCGCAGAACCGGTGACGTTGGTACGTTCACCCACGTTCACAAACAGGCTGTCGTCACCGATGGTCAACGGCTCAAGGCCGGACAGACGGCAGGCTACCGGAAGCTCGGGTAACTTGCGCGGTGCAAGCCCGGCGACGGCGCGGCTCATGGCGGCGATGTGCTCTGGCGTGGTGCCGCAGCAGCCGCCGACGATGTTGAGGAAGCCAGATTCGGCCCACTCGCGGATTTGCGCCGCCATGGTATCGGCATCCAGATCATACTCACCGAACGCGTTCGGCAGACCGGCGTTCGGGTGGGCGGTGACGTAGCACTCTGCGATGCGCGAAAGCTCCTGCACGTACTGGCGCAGCTCGTCCGGCCCCAGCGCGCAGTTCAGGCCGAAGGAGAGCGCTTCGGCATGGCGCAGAGAGTTATAAAACGCTTCGGTTGTCTGGCCGGAAAGCGTGCGCCCCGAGGCATCGGTGATGGTGCCGGAAATCATGATCGGCAGGTCAACGCCCAGCGCCTCGAACTCCTCTTTCACCGCGTAAATTGCGGCTTTGGCGTTGAGGGTGTCGAATACGGTTTCAATCAGGATCAGGTCGGAACCGCCTTCCACCAGCGCTTTAGTGGACTCACGATACGCGGCCACCAGTTGGTCAAAGGTGATATTGCGGAAGGCTGGATCGTTCACGTCCGGAGAAATCGACGCGGTGCGGTTGGTCGGGCCCAGCACCCCGGCAACATAGCGCGGCTTGTCCGGCGTGCGGGCCGTCCACTCGTCGGCGCAGGCGCGGGCGAGTTTCGCCGCTTCAAAGTTGATCTCCGCCGACAGGGATTCCATCTGGTAATCCGCCATGGCGATGGTTGTCGAGTTGAAGGTGTTGGTTTCTACAATATCCGCACCCGCTTCGAAGTAGGCGTTGTGGATATCCCTGATGACAGAGGGTTTGCTCAACACCAGCAGGTCATTGTTTCCTTTCAGGTCACAAGGCCAGTCGGCAAAGCGCTCTCCACGGAAATCGTCTTCACTCAGACGATAGCCCTGGATCATGGTGCCCATGCCGCCGTCCAGCACCAGAATTCGTTCATTTAACTGCGCACGCAGTTGCTCTACTTTGCTGCTCACACTTGCTCCCGACAACGTTCAACATGGCCAAAAGGCTGCGTTCCATACTGGCATAATCTCTAAGGGTCGAAAAGTCACACAGCGGTAACATGAGACATGTTCACTATCACTCCTCCGATCAGTCAGGAAAGCGGTTGCAAAACCACCAAATAAAACGAAAATGATTTCCACGATACAGAAAAAGGAGTTCGTCATGGTTACGACCGTTCCCGCTAAACGCGGCAGAAAACCTGCTGCAACCACCGCTGCACAACCTGGCGGACAGGTTCAATCCCTGACGCGCGGCCTGAAGCTGCTGGAATGGATAGCCGAATCGCATGGTAGCGTGGCCCTGACGGAGCTGGCGCAGCAGGCGGGACTGCCGAACTCCACCACTCACCGCCTGTTAACCACCATGCAGCAGCTGGGCTTCGTGCGTCAGGTGGGCGAGCTGGGTCACTGGGCGGTTGGCGCGCATGCCTTTATCGTCGGCAGCAGCTTCCTGCAAAGCCGCAACCTGCTGGCGATTGTCCACCCGATTCTGCGCAAGCTGATGGAGGAGTCCGGCGAGACGGTAAACCTGGCCGTGCTGGATCAGAGCGATCATCAGGCGATTATCATCGACCAGGTGCAGTGTACGCAGCTGATGCGCATGTCTGCACCGATTGGCGGCAAGCTGCCGATGCATGCCTCTGGCGCAGGGAAAGCGTTTCTCTCGCAGCTTAGCGAAGAGCAGGTGACGGGTCTGCTGCACCGTAAAGGTCTGCACGCCTACACCCACGCCACCCTGGTGTCGCCGGTGCATCTGAAAGAAGATCTGGCTCTGACCCGCAAGCGCGGCTATTCGTTTGATGACGAAGAACATGCCCTCGGGCTGCGCTGCCTCGCGTCCTGTATTTTCGACGAACACCGCGAGCCGTTTGCCGCCATCTCCATCTCCGGGCCGATTTCACGTATGACCGACGACCGCGTCACCGAGCTGGGTGCGCTGGTGATTAAGGCCGCGAAAGAGGTGACGCTGGCGTATGGTGGGATTCGCTAGGATTGAGGGCGGTCTGGTGCCCTCACCCCGGCCCTCTCCCTGTGGGCTGA
>NZ_NRIQ01000012.1:0-45195 GCF_020224095.1 Enterobacter sp. CCUG 70166 | reverse complement strand
GTGGACGAGGATGTCTGCATTGGCTGTCGCTACTGCCACATGGCCTGCCCGTACGGTGCGCCGCAGTATAACGCGGCTAAAGGCCACATGACCAAGTGCGACGGCTGCCACAGCCGCGTGGCGGACGGCAAAAAGCCCATCTGCGTCGAGTCCTGCCCGCTGCGCGCGCTGGACTTTGGCCCGATTGAAGAGCTGCGTAAAAAACACGGTCAGCTTGCTGCGGTCGCGCCGCTGCCGTCTGCGCACTTCACGAAGCCGAGTATTGTGATTAAACCTAACGCCAACAGCCGTCCGACGGGTGACACCACCGGCTACCTGGCAAACCCGAAGGAGGTGTGAGATGGGAAGTGGATGGCATGAATGGCCGCTTATGATCTTCACGGTCTTTGGGCAGTGTGTTGCAGGCGGGTTTATCGTCCTTGCGCTGGCGCTGTTAAAAGGGAACCTCAATGCTGAACAGCAGCAGCGTTTAGTGTTGAGCATGTTTGGCCTGTGGGTGTTGATGGGGATTGGGTTTATCGCCTCTACGCTGCACCTGGGCTCACCGATGCGCGCGTTTAACTCCCTGAACCGCGTAGGTGCCTCTTCGCTGAGTAACGAGATTGCCAGCGGCGCAATCTTCTTTGCAGTTGGCGGGCTGGGGTGGTTACTGGCAGCGCTGAAAAAGCTGCCGTCAGGGTTACGTGCGTTGTGGCTCATCGTCACCATGGTACTGGGCGTTGTCTTCGTCTGGATGATGGTCCGGGTGTACAACACCATCGATACCGTTCCGACCTGGTACAGCGTCTGGACGCCGATGAGCTTCTTCCTGACCATGTTTATTGGCGGGCCGCTGCTGGGTTATCTGCTTCTGCGTGTAGCTGGCATTAATGGTTGGGCGATGCGCCTGCTGCCCGCGGTCTCGCTGCTGGCACTGGTCATCAGTACCGTTGTAGCGCTTATGCAGGGAGCGGAGCTGGCGACGATTCACAGCTCTATCCAACAGGCTTCGGCGCTGGTACCGGATTACGGTTCTCTGATGGCCTGGCGTGTGCTGCTGCTGACGGCGGCGCTGGTGTGCTGGATTGCCCCTCAGCTTAAAGGTTACGCGCCTGCGCTACCGTTGCTGTCACTGGCCTTTGTGCTGGTGCTGGCAGGGGAGTTAATTGGTCGCGGCGTATTTTACGGTCTGCATATGACGGTCGGTATGGCTGTCGCCAGCTAATTTTAGATTTTGTCATAAAAAGCCGGGACATAGTGCCCGGCTTTTCTTTTTTCATTCATGAAATTTTTCGACTGATGTTTCGCTGTTAAAATTCCCGGAAATAAATAAAAACAAATAGATAATTAATATTGGTAGCAGGCTTTGCATTAGCAGGATGAGTTTTTTAAATCGACAAGGCGCATATCGTGCGTGACGCCTGAATCGGTGGATTGACTTTGTTTTTGCCAGTGGCATGATGCGCACGAAATCTGAACTTCCTCACGGTTTTTAATCCATGACCACCTATACCCGCCCGGTGCTTTTGTTGCTCTGTGGCCTGCTTTTGCTGACCCTGGCGATCGCGGTGTTGAACACACTCGTCCCGCTATGGCTCGCCCATGAAAACTTACCAACCTGGCAGGTGGGTATGGTTAGCTCGTCCTTTTTTACGGGCAATCTGCTGGGCACCTTATTAACGGGCAGCCTTATTAAGCGCTTTGGTTTTAACCGCAGTTATTATCTGGCGTCACTGATCTTTGCCGTCGGATGCGCCGGTTTAGGACTGATGGTCGGCTTCTGGAGCTGGATGGTCTGGCGCTTTATTGCGGGCGTTGGCTGCGCCATGATCTGGGTGGTGGTTGAAAGTGCGCTGATGTGCAGCGGCACGTCCCGTAATCGCGGGCGTCTGCTGGCGGCTTATATGATGGTTTACTACGTCGGGACCGTTCTGGGACAACTGATGGTCAGCAAATTCCCAACCGACCTGATGAGCGTTCTGCCATGGGTAACAGGGATGGTGCTGGCCGCAATTCTGCCGCTGCTCTTTACCCGTATCGTGAACCAGAGCAGTGAGCATCAGGAGGCCACGCACGTTTGGCCGATGCTGAGACTGCGTCAGGCGCGCCTGGGGATTAACGGCTGTATTATTTCCGGGATTGTGCTGGGGTCGCTCTATGGCCTGATGCCGCTCTATCTCAACCATCAGGGCGTCAGCGATTCCGGGATCGGTTTCTGGATGGCGGTGATGGTCAGCGCGGGGATTGTCGGTCAGTGGCCGATTGGCCGCCTGGCGGACCGCTTTGGTCGTCTGCTGGTGCTGCGCGTCCAGGTTTTCGTGGTCATCATGGGCTGTCTCGCCATGCTCAGCAACGCCGCGATGGCGCCTGCGCTGTTCATTCTGGGGGCTGCGGGTTTTACGCTCTATCCGGTCGCGATGGCCTGGGCCTGTGAGAAAGTTGAGCATCACCAGCTGGTGGCGATGAACCAGGCATTGTTGCTGAGTTACACCATCGGCAGTTTACTGGGGCCGACTTTTACCGCTATGCTCATGCAAAATTACTCTGATAATCTGCTGTTTATCATGATCGCCAGCGTATCGTTTATTTATCTGTTAATGCTGCTGCGCAAAGCGGGCGAGCACCCAACGCCAGTGGCACATGCCTGATTAAATAAAAGCCTGTCGATGACAGGCTTTTTTGTCCCTGTCACATATAAGACTTTTACTTATTGTGAGTTTTTACTGCCTGGCGATAATTCAAATGAGTTCTACCACTAAAAGGCAGCAATCATGTCTACTCGTCGTTTTTCCACTACCGCACTTGCCGTAGTGTTGGCTTTAACGTTTGCAACGGCTCCGGCCATGGCTAATCCAGGAAACGGGAATGGCGGTGGTCACGGAAACGGTGGCGGACAAGGTAATAGCGGCAATCATGGTAACGGGAACGCTGGTAACCATGGTAATAAGCACAATAACGGCCAGGATAATCCAGGGAAATCGGATAAGAGCTTTAAAAACAGCAACGATGTTGGTCATGATGTTGACGTCCGCGTGAGCTTCGATCATGCCCGCCATCTGGCACTGAATTACGGCTTAACGGGCTACGACTCTCTGCCTCCGGGTATTGCGAAAAACCTGGCGCGCGGTAAGCCACTGCCTCCGGGCATTGCGAAGAAAACCGTGCCAGCCGATATGCTGGGTCAGCTTCCTTCTTATCCGGGCTATGAATGGCGCGTGGTGGGTGACGACCTGGTCTTAATTGCGCTGAGTACCGCGATTGTGACTTCGGTGATTAACGGCGTCTTTAAATAGAATATAAAAAGGCCCGGTTTTCACCGGGCCTTTTCGTTAATACATGACCTTGTGGCCATACTGCTCAAGAATACCTTTGACGCGCTCCATCGTCTCTTTTTTCGGCGGCTTCACGCCATCGAGCTTGTACTCTTCACCCATTGCCACCCATTTGTGTTTGCCCAGCTCGTGATAGGGCAGGAGTTCAATTTTCTCCACGTTACCCATATCCCTGGTAAATTCGCCCAGACGATGTGCAGAATCATCATCATCTGACCAGCCCGGTACCACCACGTAGCGGATCCAGGTCTTGACGCCTTTGTTGGCAATGTATTTGGCAAATTCCAGCGTACGGTGGTTTGAGACGCCAACCAGATTCTGGTGGATCTCATCGTTCATCTGCTTGAGATCGAGCATCACCAGATCGGTCACTTCAAGCAGTTCATCAATAACCGGATCGTAACGGCGCACAAAGCCGTTGGTGTCGAGGCAGGTATGAATACCTTCTTTATGGCAGGCGCGGAACCAGTCGCGCACAAATTCAGCCTGAAGAATGGCTTCACCGCCGGATGCCGTCACGCCACCACCGGACGCGTTCATGAAGTGGCGATAGGTCACCACCTCTTTCATCAGATCCTCAACGGTGACTTCTTTACCGCCATGGGTGTCCCAGGTGTCACGGTTATGGCAGTACAGGCAGCGCATCAGGCAGCCCTGGAAGAAAGTGATAAAGCGGATCCCCGGGCCATCGACGGTGCCACAGGATTCAAAGGAGTGAATGCGACCAATAATTGACATTGCGGTGATATCTCCGAATTTGGCCCATCCGGGGGCCTATGTAGATGCACAGCTCAAAGGCTATGTCGAGTCTGTTTTGGCTGTTATCCATTAAGTATAGATAGCGGACAAAAGAGACTGATGAAGCGAGGGTGTTAAAAAGGCCCCACTTGCGTGGAGCCTTTATTGTACGCTTTTTAACGCGTGATTTCAGTCAATTCCACTTACATGGACTGAGTGAAAGTACGGGTGATAACGTCCTGCTGCTGTTCTTTCGTCAGGGAGTTAAAACGTACTGCGTAGCCAGATACGCGGATGGTCAGCTGAGGATATTTCTCAGGATGTTCCATCGCGTCGAGCAGCATTTCACGGTTCATCACGTTCACGTTCAGGTGCTGACCACCTTCAATGGACGCTTCGTGGTGGAAGTAACCATCCATCAGACCCGCGAGGTTAGTTTTACGTACTTCGTCGTCTTTACCCAGCGCGTTTGGCACGATAGAGAAGGTGTAAGAGATACCATCTTTCGCGTATGCAAACGGCAGTTTAGCAACGGAGGTCAGAGAGGCAACCGCACCTTTCTGGTCACGACCGTGCATTGGGTTAGCACCTGGGCCGAATGGCGCGCCAGCACGACGACCGTCTGGGGTGTTACCGGTTTTCTTACCATACACAACGTTAGAGGTGATGGTCAGAACAGACTGAGTCGGGATAGCGTTACGATAGGTAGTGAGTTTCTGAATTTTCTTCATGAAACGTTCTACCAGGTCAACCGCCATGTCATCAACGCGAGCGTCGTTGTTACCAAACTGCGGATATTCGCCTTCGATTTCGAAGTCGATAGCCAGACCATCTTCGTCACGAATTGGTTTAACTTTCGCATATTTGATTGCAGACAGGGAGTCAGCCGCAACGGACAGACCTGCGATACCACACGCCATGGTGCGAACGACGTCACGGTCGTGCAGCGCCATCAGAGAGGCTTCGTAGCTGTACTTGTCGTGCATGTAGTGGATGACGTTCAGCGCAGTGACATACTGCTTAGCCAGCCAGTCCATGAAGTGATCCATGCGCTCCATCACTTCGTCGAAGTTCAGAAGGTCGCCTTTGATCGGTTCAGACTTAGGACCAACCTGCATTTTCAGTTTTTCGTCAACGCCGCCGTTGATTGCGTACAGCATGGTTTTCGCCAGGTTTGCACGCGCACCGAAGAACTGCATTTGCTTACCAACAACCATTGGGCTTACGCAGCACGCGATAGCGTAGTCGTCGTTGTTGAAGTCCGGACGCATCAGGTCATCGTTCTCGTATTGCAGAGAAGAGGTGTCGATGGACACTTTAGCGGCGAATTTCTTGAAGTTCAGTGGCAGTTTTTCAGACCACAGAACGGTGATGTTCGGCTCCGGAGAAGGACCCATGGTGTACAGGGTGTTCAGGAAGCGGAAGCTGTTTTTGGTTACCAGCGTACGGCCATCTACGCCCATACCGCCGATAGATTCGGTTGCCCAGATTGGGTCACCAGAGAACAGCTCATCATATTCTGGAGTACGCAGGAAACGAACCATACGCAGTTTCATGACCAGGTGGTCAATCATTTCCTGAGCGTCTTGCTCGGTGATTTTGCCTGCTTTGATATCGCGTTCGATATACGCATCCAGGAAGGTGGATACGCGGCCGAAGGACATTGCTGCACCGTTCTGAGACTTAACCGCGGCCAGGTAGCCGAAGTAGGTCCACTGAATAGCTTCCTGAGCGTTGGTTGCAGGACCAGAGATATCACAGCCGTATTTAGCCGCCATCTCTTTGATCTGACCCAGCGCACGGTGCTGTTCAGCAATCTCTTCACGCAGACGGATAGTCGCTTCCAGGTTTACGCCGTTTTCCAGGTCAGACTGGAGAGAGACGAACTGCGCGTATTTGTCTTTCATCAGGAAGTCGATACCGTACAGCGCAACGCGACGGTAGTCACCGATGATACGGCCACGGCCATAGGCATCTGGCAGACCGGTCAGAACGCCAGATTTACGGCAGTTCAGAATGTCTTTGGTGTAAACATCGAATACACCCTGGTTATGGGTTTTACGGTATTCGGTGAAGATTTTTTTCAGCATTGGGTCCAGCTCGCGGTTATACGCTTTGCAGGAACCTTCAACCATTTTAATGCCACCGAACGGGATGATTGCGCGTTTCAGTGGTGCTTCAGTCTGGAGACCAACGATTTTCTCAAGGGCTTTGTTGATGTAGCCAGCATCGTGAGAAGTGATGGTAGAAGCAACGGAGGTGTCAAAATCAACTGGCGCGTGAGTGCGGTTTTCCAGTTTAACGCCTTCCATTACGCTGTCCCACAGCTTGGTGGTTGCATCAGTCGCACCAGCCAGGAAGGATTCGTCACCTTCATACGGGGTATAGTTTTTCTGAATGAAGTCACGGACGTTGACTTCATTCTGCCAGTCACCTTTCGTAAAACCTTCCCAGGCTGTGGCTAACTTTTCATTAAGCTCGGACATGTAACACCTACCTTCTTAAGTGGATTTTTTATTTACTGCCTGAGACAACCATTAATGATGATCGCCGCCACGCAGGTAAATGACCCAGTATGTCAACCCAACTAACAGACCCCCACCGATAATGTTCCCGATAGTGACGGGGATCAGGTTATCAGTAATGAAATTCATAATAGTCAGGTGTGAAAAACTTTCCGGGGTTGAACCAACAGCAGTCCAGAACTCCGGGCTTGCAAAGTTGCGGATAACAATCCCCATCGGGATCATGAACATATTCGCAATACTGTGCTCAAAGCCGCTGGCAACAAACATCGCAACCGGCAGAACCATAATCATGGCTTTATCCATCAGGCTACGACCAGAGTAGCTCATCCAGACCGCCAGGCAGACCATCAGGTTTGCAAGGATGCCGAGAGCAACGGCTTCGATAAATGTATGGTGCATTTTGTGGTCGGCGGTTTGCAGGACGTTAAGCCCCCAGCCGCCGTTGGCGGTCATGTACTCGCCAGAAAGCCACATCAACAGAACAAAGAGCAGACAGCCAATCAGGTTGCCAACGTAGACGTTGAGCCAGTTGCGCCCCAGTTGACCCCAGGTAATTCTTCCGCTGGCTTTTGCCACAACAATCAGCACCGTTGAGGTGAAGAGGTCGGCGCCGCAGATGACGCAGAGGATCAGACCCAGTGAGAAGCAAATACCACCAATCAGTTTCGCTATGCCGAAAGGCATCCCGGCAGTGCCGGTGGTGGCTGTGATATAGAAGACGAAAGCGATGGAGATGAACACTCCAGCCGTAATGGCCAGAAAGAACGTCGTCATCGGATGTTTCGTTGCTTTGTAGACACCCGCTTCTTCGGCAACTTTCGCCATCGCAGCGGGGAGTAATAGATCAAAAGGGTTGTCAGCTTTCACACTAACTCTCTCTTTATTAAGTCGGCGACGAGATACTAACAAAGCATTATAGAAGAGAAATTGATATAGATCATATCTCGCCTGGCTTATAGGCCCGCAGTGTGTATGGTTTTACAGCAAAAGCGGAGTAAGTATTTGATTATCCGTATAAAAATAAATTTTAAAAGTTATGAAAAGAGTTGAATTTTTTCCTTCAGCCTCCCGTGGAACAGTTAATTAAAATGGAGTATTTATTAGAATTAGTAACAGTAAAGCCCAGGTAAGCGTTTTTATATTTACCCGTGGTTAACTTAATTATTACAATTAAACGTCATTGCGGAAAAATAAAAAAAAGGGGCAATGAAATTGCCCCGTAATATAGCTCAGGCGATTGAATACGCCTACAGCCATTAATGTTATATGCGCTTATTTTGACCAGTAAGCGGCTTTAGCCTTCTGCAATTTTTCATACGCATTCAGCAGTGACTGATGCGCCGGGAAGGCTTTCAGATCGCTGTCAACCGCTTGCAGGCCATAGAACGGTTCTTCACCGCTCAGCGCAGCGCTGGCAGCATCAACGGCATCTGCACCGTACATGCGGACGAAGGCGTTCAGATACTGCAATGGCTCGCGGTCGTCTTCCTGAGAAAGCAGGAGCAGCGTTTGCAGGCAACGGTAATAGTTAGTGCGCTCGGCGGAGAAGACGGACTGGTTAAACTCCATCGTCCACTCGGTCCAGGCCAAAGCCTGATCCAGATCGCCGCCCGCCAGCGCCAGCATCGCTTTTAGCTCGCCGATGCGCAGCGTGTACCAGCCGTTATCTTTTCCGGTTGCCAGACCCAGCAGTTCGCGTACGCGGGTGAAATCATCGTGTCCTTCTTCGTCCAGTTGGGCGATCAGGTTCAGATAATCTTCTTTATCCCACTCGCTGCCCGGCAGGGCCAGCAGGGTTTCACGCAGATGCGCGCCCATGCTGTTGTTCGCCAGCCACAGATCTTCTGCCGGATAGATGTCCGACATACCCGGCACAATAATACGGCACGCATAAACGCCGAGGTGTTCATAGTCGGCAATATAGACTTCCTGATCTTCCGCGTTGAAGATCGCCATCAGGGTGGCGAACTCTTCTTCCGTCGTACCGGCAAAGCTCCAGTCCACGAACGGATAGTCCGCGTCCTGTTTGAACATATCCCAGGAGATCAAACCGCTGGAGTCGATGAAGTGCGTTTCGAGGTTGGTGTGCTCGGCGACTTCTTCGTCATCAAAGGTTGGCGGGGTGAAGACGTCGAGATCTTTCAGGCTACGACCTTGCAGCAGTTCGGTCACGGTACGCTCCAGCGCCACGCCGAAGTCCGGGTGCGCGCCGAAAGAGGCGAAGCAGGTGCCATTTGCCGGGTTAAACAGTACCACGCAGATAACCGGATATTTGCCGCCCAGAGAGCCGTCATAAGCAAAGATTGGGAAACCTTCCGCTTCCAGTTTGGCGATGGATTCCACCACGCCCGGGTAGCGCGCCAGCACGTCAGCCGGGATCTCCGGCAGGCTGATGGATTCAGCAATAATACGGTTTTTGATGTGACGCTCGAAAACTTCAGACAACCCCTGTACACGCGCTTCGTTACGGGTGTTACCGGCAGACATACCGTTAGACACATACAGATTGCCAACGATGTTCATTGGAATGTAAACGGTCTGCTCGTCAGACTGACGGGTGAACGGCAGGGCGCAGATACCACGATCCTCATTGCCGGATTGCAGGTCGATCAGCATGCTGGCGGTCAGTTCGTTTTCCGGATCGTAGAACGCGCGCAGGCGGGCATCAAGAATGCCTTCCGGCAGTTCGTCGTCTTCGGGTAGCGGGAACCATTTTTCGTTCGGGTAGTGAACGAACGGGCCGTTGGCAATCGTTTCACCCAGCCAGAAGTCGGCGAAGAAATAGTTGGTGGACAGACGCTCAAAATACTCACCCAGCGCAGAGGCCAGTGCCGCTTTTTTGGTCGCGCCTTTGCCGTTGGTGAAGCACAGCGCACAGTCTTTGTCGCGAATATGCACGGACCAGACGTGAGGCACCGGATTCAGCCAGGAGGCTTCTTCGATATTAAAGCCCAGGTCGGTCAGTTTCTGCTGGAAGCGAGCGATGGAATCTTCCAGAGCGGCGTCTTTGCCGGGGATAAACGTTTGAGTCATGGCGTTCACTTTTATCGTACGTAAAGCGCGCAATGATACGGGTTTTGCGTGACGGGTGCTATCTCCGGCGAAAATAAATGGCTGGGCTATGCTTATAAGCAGTAACCTACTGTTAAGGCATAAAAAAATGAAAGCATTTGATCTCCAGCGGATGGCGTTTGATAAAGTCCCACCTGAGTTTTTAGGCGAAGTGGCGTTGCGTAGCCTGTACACCTTTGTACTCGTCTTCCTGTTTCTGAAAATCACCGGACGTCGCGGCGTGCGGCAGATGTCACTGTTTGAAGTGCTGATTATCCTGACGCTGGGTTCGGCGGCAGGGGACGTTGCCTTTTATGACGATGTGCCGATGGTGCCGGTTTTTATCGTCTTCGTGACGCTTGCGCTGCTGTACCGGCTGGTCATGTGGCTGATGTCGAAAAGTGAAAAACTGGAAGATCTGTTCGAAGGAAAACCGGTGGTGATTGTCGAAGATGGTCAACTGGCCTGGGAGAATGTGCAAAGCGCCAATATGACGGAGTTTGAGTTCTTTATGGAGCTACGTATAAGCAGCGTTGAACAACTGGGGCAGGTGCGTCTGGCGATTATGGAAACGAACGGTCAAATCAGCGTCTATTACTATCCTGACGATGAGGTCAAGCCGGGCCTGTGCATACTGCCGGATATGCTTATCGAGCGATACAAAACCGTCCCTGATGCGGGCCAGTATGCTTGCATAAAATGCAGCCACGTGGTGGTCATGCAGGCGGGCGATCATCAATTATGCCCTCGCTGTACAAATCCAGAATGGACGAAGGTTAGCCGGGCTAAACGCATTACCTGACAGCGATATTGTCGGTTTTGCGACAACGGTACGGCAGATTGTTTTGTGTGACGAGGGGCACATTTCTTCGGCCATAAGTTTTAGACATTGCGGCGCGTGTCACTGAATGATAAAACCGATATCCACAGTTATAACTTATGGCTTTTAGCGTGGTGAGGGGAAATGGCTCAAGTCTTTAATTTCAGTTCAGGTCCGGCAATGTTACCGGCAGACGTGCTCAAACAGGCTCAACAGGAGCTGTGTGACTGGAACGGTCTGGGTACGTCGGTGATGGAAGTCAGCCACCGGGGTAAAGCGTTTATTCAGGTGGCGGAAGAGGCAGAAAAGGATTTTCGCGATCTGCTGAACATTCCCTCGAACTACAAAGTATTGTTCTGTCACGGCGGTGGACGCGGTCAGTTTGCGGGTATTCCGCTCAATCTGCTGGGCGACAAATCCACCGCTGATTACGTTGATGCCGGCTACTGGGCGGCCAGTGCGGTAAAAGAAGCGCACAAATATTGCACGCCGAACGTTATCGATGCCAAAGTGACCGTTGACGGTATGCGCGCCGTGAAGCCGATGAGTGAGTGGCAGCTTTCTGACAACGCCGCGTATCTTCATTACTGCCCGAACGAAACCATCGACGGTATCGCTATTCACGAAGAGCCAGACTTTGGCGAAAATGTCATTGTGACGGCGGACTTCTCCTCCACCATTCTGTCCACGCCGCTGGACGTCAGCCGCTACGGCGTCATCTACGCGGGTGCCCAGAAAAACATCGGTCCTGCGGGTCTGACTATCGTTATCGTGCGTGAAGACCTGCTGGGGAAAGCCCATAAGTCTTGCCCGTCAATTCTGGATTACACCGTCCTGAACGACAACGATTCCATGTTCAACACTCCACCAACGTTCGCCTGGTATCTCTCCGGCCTGGTCTTCAAATGGCTGAAGCAAAAAGGCGGCGTGGCGCAGATGGACAAGATCAATCAGCAAAAAGCTGAACTGCTGTACGGCGTGATCGACAAGAGCGATTTCTACCGTAACGATGTCGCCAAAACTAACCGTTCGCGCATGAACGTGCCGTTCCAGCTGGCGGACAACAACCTGGATAACGTGTTCCTGGAAGAGTCCTTCGCGGCGGGTCTGCATGCGCTGAAAGGTCACCGTGTGGTAGGCGGTATGCGTGCCTCTATCTATAACGCGATGCCGCTGGAAGGCGTTAAAGCCCTGACTGATTTCATGATCGACTTCGAACGTCGTCACGGTTAATTGGCTGTTTTTCACCCCCGCAGCGTTCCTGCGGGGTTTTTATTATGTTGAGTTGAGAGTTAAGTTTCATGGAATCCCTGACGTTACAACCTATCGCGCGGGTAGATGGCACCATTAATCTGCCTGGTTCAAAAAGTGTCTCGAACCGCGCTCTGCTGCTGGCAGCTCTGGCAAACGGCACCACCGTCCTTTCCAACCTGCTGGACAGCGATGACGTGCGCCATATGCTCAATGCACTGAAAGCGTTGGGCGTTCAGTACGCGCTGTCAGACGATCGTACCCGTTGTGAAGTCACCGGTAACGGCGGCGCATTACATTCCGCTGAAGCGCTGGAGCTTTTCCTGGGTAACGCCGGTACGGCGATGCGTCCTCTGGCCGCTGCGCTGTGTCTTGGGAGCAACGATATTGTGCTGACCGGCGAGCCGCGCATGAAAGAGCGTCCGATCGGCCACCTGGTCGATGCCCTGCGTCAGGGCGGCGCGCAGATTGATTATCTTGAGCAAGAAAATTACCCGCCACTGCGTCTGCGCGGTGGTTTCACTGGCGATAATGTTGAGGTTGACGGTAGCGTCTCCAGCCAGTTCCTGACGGCACTGCTGATGACCGCACCGCTGGCTCCAAATGATACCGTGATTAGCATTAAAGGCGACCTGGTCTCTAAGCCGTACATTGATATCACGCTGCACCTGATGAAAACCTTCGGCGTTGAGGTGGAAAACCAGTCTTATCAGCGCTTCGTGGTGCGCGGGGCACAGCAGTACCAGTCTCCGGGCAACTACCTGGTTGAAGGGGATGCGTCATCCGCGTCCTACTTCCTGGCCGCGGGTGCGATTAAAGGCGGTACGGTAAAAGTGACGGGTATTGGTCGCAACAGCGTGCAGGGCGACATTCGTTTTGCCGACGTGCTGGAAAAAATGGGCGCGGTTGTGACCTGGGGCGATGACTTCATCTCCTGTACGCACGGTGAGCTGAACGCCATCGACATGGACATGAACCATATTCCTGACGCGGCAATGACCATCGCCACCGCTGCGCTGTTTGCGAAAGGCACCACCACGCTGCGTAACATCTATAACTGGCGCGTAAAAGAGACTGACCGCCTGTTCGCAATGGCAACCGAGCTGCGTAAAGTGGGGGCGGTGGTAGAAGAGGGCGAAGACTACATTCGCGTCACGCCGCCGGCAAAACTGCAATTTGCAGAAATTGGCACCTACAACGATCACCGCATGGCGATGTGTTTCTCGCTGGTGGCGCTGTCAGATACGCCAGTCACCATCCTTGACCCGAAGTGCACGGCGAAAACCTTCCCGGACTACTTCGAACAGCTGGCGCGCATTAGCACCCTGGCCTGACGATCGTATGCCGCATCTCCTGATGCGGCATTTCCTTACGCTTTCTGACAGTCATCCTCTTTCATTTCTTCTACACTCTGCTTCAATCATTCCGTAATTTGCACGCAAAGGTAACAGTTGCGCACGTTGGCGCGTATAATGCGCGGCGTTCATGTAAACGGTATGCCTTAATTAAGGAGAAAAAGATGACGGCAATTGCCCCGGTAATCACCATTGATGGGCCAAGTGGCGCAGGGAAAGGTACTCTGTGCAAAGCGATGGCGGAAGCATTGCAATGGCATCTTTTAGATTCGGGAGCAATCTATCGCGTGCTGGCGCTGGCTGCGCTGCATCATCATGTAGATGTTGCGTCTGAAGAAGCGCTGGTACCGCTGGCTGCACATCTGGATGTGCGCTTTGTCTCTACTGATGGCAACCTTGAAGTGATCCTGGAAGGGGAAGATGTCAGCGGTGAAATCCGTACGCAGGAAGTGGCCAATGCGGCCTCTCAGGTGGCGGCTTTCCCACGCGTTCGTGAAGCGCTGTTACGTCGCCAGCGCGGTTTCCGCGAAGCGCCGGGGCTGATCGCCGACGGCCGCGACATGGGAACCGTGGTATTCCCTGATGCGCCAGTGAAAATTTTCCTTGACGCCTCTTCGGAAGAACGTGCTCAACGCCGCATGCTTCAGTTGCAGGAAAAGGGGTTTAGTGTTAACTTTGATCGCCTTTTATCCGAGATAAAAGAGCGCGATGACCGCGATCGTAACCGCGCCGTCGCACCACTTGTTCCCGCGCAAGACGCATTAGTGCTGGATTCAACCAGTTTAACTATTGAGCAAGTGATTGAAAAAGCGCTACAATATGCGCGCCAAAAACTGGCACTCGCGTAATCGCGACCGATTTAGCAGTACCCCCGCTGCAATGGATTGACGGCGGGTATGTGAAACAACCCCATCCGGCACGGAGCCAGGTGGACGTTAATATTAACCTGAAGATTAAACATGACTGAATCTTTTGCTCAACTGTTTGAAGAATCCTTAAAAGAAATCGAAACCCGTCCGGGTTCCATCGTTCGCGGTGTTGTTGTTGCTATCGACAAAGACGTAGTACTGGTTGACGCCGGTCTGAAATCTGAGTCCGCCATCCCGGCTGAGCAGTTCAAAAACGCCCAGGGCGAGCTGGAAATCCAGGTAGGTGACGAAGTTGACGTTGCTCTGGACGCAGTAGAAGACGGCTTCGGCGAAACCCTGCTGTCTCGTGAGAAAGCTAAACGTCACGAAGCATGGATCACGCTGGAAAAAGCTTACGAAGAAGCTGAAACTGTGGTCGGTGTTATCAACGGCAAAGTTAAAGGTGGCTTCACTGTTGAGCTGAATGGTATTCGTGCGTTCCTGCCAGGTTCTCTGGTAGACGTTCGTCCAGTCCGTGACACCCTGCACCTCGAAGGCAAAGAGCTTGAGTTCAAAGTAATCAAGCTGGACCAGAAGCGTAACAACGTTGTTGTTTCCCGTCGTGCCGTTATCGAATCCGAAAACAGCGCAGAACGCGATCAGCTGCTGGAAAACCTGCAGGAAGGCATGGAAGTCAAAGGTATCGTTAAGAACCTCACTGACTACGGCGCATTCGTTGACCTGGGCGGCGTTGATGGCCTGCTGCACATCACCGACATGGCGTGGAAACGCGTTAAGCACCCAAGCGAAATCGTGAACGTGGGCGACGAAATCACTGTTAAAGTGCTGAAGTTCGACCGCGAGCGTACTCGTGTATCCCTCGGCCTGAAACAGCTGGGCGAAGATCCATGGGTAGCTATCGCTAAGCGTTACCCAGAAGGTACTAAACTGACTGGTCGCGTTACCAACCTGACCGACTACGGCTGCTTCGTTGAAATCGAAGAAGGCGTTGAAGGCCTGGTGCACGTTTCCGAAATGGACTGGACCAACAAAAACATCCACCCATCCAAAGTTGTTAACGTTGGTGATGTAGTGGAAGTGATGGTTCTGGATATCGACGAAGAACGTCGTCGTATCTCCCTGGGCCTGAAGCAGTGCAAAAACAATCCATGGCAGCAGTTCGCGGAAACCCACAACAAGGGCGACCGTGTTGAAGGTAAAATCAAGTCTATCACTGACTTCGGTATCTTCATCGGCCTGGACGGCGGCATCGATGGCCTGGTTCACCTGTCTGACATCTCCTGGAACGTTGCAGGCGAAGAAGCAGTTCGTGAATACAAAAAAGGCGACGAAATCGCAGCAGTTGTTCTGCAGGTTGACGCAGAGCGTGAACGTATCTCCCTGGGCGTTAAACAGCTCGCAGAAGATCCGTTCAACAACTGGGTTGCACTGAACAAGAAAGGCGCAATCGTAAACGGTAAAGTGACTGCTGTTGACGCTAAAGGCGCAACCGTAGAACTGGCTGACGGCGTTGAAGGTTACCTGCGCGCTTCCGAAGCTTCACGTGACCGCGTTGAAGATGCAACTCTGGTTCTGAGCGTTGGTGACGACGTTGAAGCTAAGTTCACCGGTGTTGACCGTAAGAACCGTGCAATCAGCCTGTCTGTTCGTGCTAAAGACGAAGCTGATGAGAAAGATGCAATCGCAACTGTGAACAAACAGGAAGATGCAAACTTCTCTAACAACGCAATGGCTGAAGCTTTCAAAGCAGCTAAAGGCGAGTAAGTTCAGGTTCGCACCATCATTTGAGCTGTAACGCATTTACAGCGCGAAGGATGGAGAGCAGACTTGACAGATTGCAGGATTCGTCCTGTAATCAATAACAAAGGGCGGCTACGGCCGCCCTTGTTTAATAAGCTGTTCAGCTAATGGGTTTGAAAGGAACCGGAGGAATCATGACCAAGTCAGAATTGATTGAAAGACTTGCCAGTCAGCAACCGCATATCCCTGCCAAGGCTGTGGAAGATGCCGTTAAAGAGATGCTGGAGCATATGGCTACCACTCTTGCCCAGGGCGAGCGCATTGAAATCCGCGGTTTCGGTAGTTTTTCCCTGCACTATCGTGCACCACGTACCGGGCGTAACCCGAAGACTGGCGATAAAGTGGAGCTGGAAGGAAAGTATGTTCCGCACTTTAAGCCGGGTAAAGAACTGCGCGATCGCGCCAATATTTACGGTAACTGAGTTTAATCATCAGGGTTAAACTGAGTTTAAAGAAAGCACCTTAGGGTGCTTTTTTTGTATCCCGCCCCTGCATTTCTGAATACGCGCCGCATTCTCATTTTCTCCTTGCTGTAAACGCTTAAAAACGTTGCAGCGCCCGCTGTAAATCACGCCTTTTCTGTCTGACGACGCATCAGTCCCGCCGCATAATCGCCTGAAACATGGAGGTGAAGATGGGGATCCACGTTATCAGTATGTGCGCCATTCTGGCCATAATCCCGCTCTATTGGTTACCCGTTTTGCCAGACTTGCATATTGTCTGGTTGCTGATTGCCGCAGGAATTGCGTTATCCGTACAGCAGAGAAAATGGCTCAGGTTTTCAGGCCTCGCATTGCTTTTTATGTGCTGGGGGATCCTGGCCGCTCAGGAAAGCGTGTGGCCGATGAACCATTTAACGAAAGTTCCGCAGCAGGCCGAGGTGGTTATTACCGCAACGGACGGCGCAACGATGCATCAGGGAAAGATTATCAGCCTCAATGGAGAACGCGTGTGGGCTGCCATGGGCGTGTCACTCTACGGCAACTATCTGCCTCAAAATGTCTGCGTGGGTCAACGCTGGGCAATGACCCTGCGGCTCAGGGCGGTACACGGAGAGCTCAACGATGGCGGCTATGATTCGCAGAAAAACGCCTTTGCCCGACACCAGACGCTGAGCGGACGGTTTACCCATGCGGAGATTATCGACGCACGCTGTAGCCTGCGTTCGCAATACCTGACATCACTACAGAATACGCTTTCAGCATATCAGTGGGGGCCCGTGATCCTGGGGCTGGGGATGGGGGAGCGGTTGTCGGTCTCGCGGGAGATAAAAAACCTGATGCGTGAGACCGGAACGATGCATCTGATGGCAATCTCGGGATTGCATATTGCGCTGGCCGCTTCTGCTGTCTGGCTACTGGCTCGGGGCATCCAATTTTTCCTGCCGGGCCGCTGGATTATCTGGCAAGTGCCCTTACTGGCAGGTCTGCTTTTTGCCGCGTTTTACGCATGGCTAACGGGATTGCAGCCGCCCGCGCTGCGTACGGTTATGGCGCTTGTGGTACTGGCTGCATTAAAAATGAGTGGTCGCCAGTGGTCGCCCTGGCAGGTATGGCTTACCTGCGTGGCGGCGATCCTGATTTTCGATCCTCTGGCGGTACTGTCACAAAGCCTGGCGTTATCTGCGTTTGCGGTCGCCGCGCTTATTTTTTGGTATCAGTGGTTGCCTCTCCCGCACTGGCAACGTGGCCGGTGCCTGCGGCCGCTGGTTACGCTGTTGTATTTGCAGGTTGGAATGCTGCTGCTTCTGTTGCCGCTTCAGGTACTGATCTTCCATGGTTTCAGTCTCTCCTCGCTGGTGGCGAATCTGTTTGCTGTTCCTCTGGTAACGTTTATCTCAGTTCCACTGATCCTGCTCGGCATGTTTCTGCATCTGTTTCCGGTGGCGACGCTGGAAAGTATCGTCTGGCTGGCAGCAGATAAATCTCTGGCAGGACTTTTCTGGCTATTGATGCGTTTACCGAATGGCTGGCAGGACGTGGATGAACGCTGGCAATACCTGACGTTACTGCCGTGGCTGCTGATCATTGGCTGGCGATTCAGGGCCTTCAGCGCAGTACCCGCAGTCTGTCTGGCAGGCAGCGTGGTGATGGCATTTCCCCTCTGGCACAGGATTAAAACTGACAGCTGGTCCCTGCATATGCTGGATGTAGGGCAAGGGCTGGCGATGGTCATTGAGCGTCACGGGAAGGCCATTCTGTATGACACCGGGCTGGCATGGCCCGGTGGGGACAGCGCGCAGCAGCTGATTATTCCCTGGCTACGCTGGCATCATCTTAGGCCGGAAGGGGTGATCCTGAGCCATGAACATCTCGACCACGCGGGGGGACTGGCATCGCTAAAAGCTGCCTGGCCTGCAATGTGGATCAGAAGCCCCTTAGCCTGGACCGGACATCTTCCGTGCTTTCGTGGACAGCGATGGCAGTGGCATGGGTTAACGTTCTCCGTGCACTGGCCACCCGAAAACACCTCGGCGAAAGGTAACAACCGCTCCTGCGTGGTAAAAATCGATGACGGCGAACAGAGCGTTTTACTGACCGGAGATATTGAAGCGCAGGCAGAACTGGCAATGTTGAGCCACCGCTGGCGTCAACTTGCGGCTACACTGATTCAGGTGCCGCATCATGGGAGTAACACGTCATCCTCAACACCGCTGCTACAGCGCGTAGAGGGGCAGGTTTCGCTGGCCTCGATGGCCCGCTATAACGCGTGGCGTTTCCCTTCCATCAAAGTAGTCAGGCGCTATCGAACTGAGGGATATCTCTGGCTTGATACCCCGCAGTCCGGACAGATAACTGTGACGTTTTCGCACCAAAGTCGGCAAATTCGCCGCTTACGTGAACACTATTTACCGCGTTGGTATCATCAGTGGTTTGGCGCGCCCGTAGATAACGGGTAGAATATGCGGCTATTTCAACAAATGCTGGTTTTTTGAATGCATAACGACAAAGATCTCTCCACGTGGCAAACGTTCCGCCGGCTCTGGCCGATGATTGCACCTTTCAAAGCAGGCTTGATCGTGGCGGGCGTAGCGTTAATCCTCAACGCAGCCAGCGATACGTTTATGTTATCGCTTCTCAAACCGTTACTGGATGACGGTTTTGGTAAAACGGATCGTTCAGTGCTGCTATGGATGCCGCTGGTGGTTATTGGGCTGATGATCTTACGCGGAATCTCCAGCTATGTATCCAGCTACTGCATCTCCTGGGTATCCGGTAAAGTGGTGATGACCATGCGCCGTCGGTTATTCAGCCATATGATGGGGATGCCAGTCTCATTCTTTGACAAACAGTCAACCGGTACCCTGCTGTCGCGTATTACCTACGATTCAGAGCAGGTGGCGTCGTCCTCTTCCAGCGCACTGATTACCGTTGTGCGTGAAGGCGCATCCATCATCGGTCTTTTTGCGATGATGTTCTATTACAGCTGGCAACTGTCGCTGATCCTTATTGTGCTGGCGCCGATTGTCTCCATCGCGATCCGCGTGGTATCAAAGCGTTTTCGCAACATCAGTAAAAATATGCAGAATACGATGGGGCAGGTGACTACGAGCGCCGAGCAGATGCTGAAAGGCCATAAGGAAGTGTTGATCTTCGGCGGTCAGGAAGTCGAAACCAAACGCTTTGACAAGGTCAGCAACAAAATGCGCCTGCAAGGGATGAAAATGGTATCGGCCTCGTCGATTTCCGATCCGATCATTCAGCTGATTGCCTCTTTGGCCCTGGCCTTCGTCCTGTATGCAGCAAGCTTCCCGAGCGTCATGGAAACCCTGACTGCGGGTACCATTACCGTGGTGTTCTCATCCATGATTGCGCTGATGCGTCCGCTGAAATCGCTGACTAACGTCAACGCCCAGTTCCAGCGCGGGATGGCAGCCTGTCAGACGCTGTTCAGCATCCTCGATTCCGAACAAGAAAAAGATGAAGGTACACGCGTGATAGAGCGCGCTAAAGGTGACCTGGAATTCCGCAACGTGACCTTTACCTATCCAGGCCGTGAAGTGCCGGCGCTGCGTGATATCAGCCTGTCCATCCCGGCGGGTAAGACCGTTGCACTGGTCGGTCGTTCCGGTTCGGGCAAGTCGACTATTGCCAGCCTGATTACCCGTTTCTACGATATCGACCAGGGCGAAATCCTGCTTGATGGTCACGACCTGCGGGAATATACCCTACAGTCGTTGCGTAACCAGGTCGCGCTGGTTTCGCAGAACGTGCATCTGTTCAACGATACGGTGGCGAACAACATTGCGTATGCCCGTACCGAAGAGTACAGCCGTGAAGAGATCGAGAATGCGGCGCGTATGGCCTATGCGATGGACTTCATTAACAAAATGGATAACGGTCTGGATACGATCATTGGCGAAAACGGGGTGCTGCTCTCCGGTGGTCAGCGTCAACGTATCGCGATTGCCCGAGCGCTGCTGCGCAACAGCCCGATTCTGATCCTCGATGAAGCAACGTCCGCACTGGATACGGAATCTGAACGCGCTATCCAGTCGGCTCTGGATGAATTACAGAAAAACCGTACCTCGCTGGTTATCGCGCACCGTCTGTCGACCATCGAACAGGCTGACGAAATCGTGGTGGTGGAAGACGGCGTTATCGTTGAACGCGGCAGCCATGCGGACCTGCTGGAACAACGTGGTGTTTACGCGCAGCTTCATAAAATGCAGTTCGGTCAATGATTGCACGCATCTGGTCGGGTGAATCCCCTCTGTGGGTGCTGCTTCTCCCGCTCTCCTGGCTGTATGGCCTGGTGAGCAGTGCTATTCGTCTGCTTTATCGCCTCGGGATCAAGCGCGCCTGCCGCGCACCGGTACCGGTAGTGGTGGTCGGCAACCTGACGGCGGGGGGAAACGGCAAAACGCCGGTGGTGATCTGGCTGGTAGAACAGCTCCAGAAGCGCGGTATCCGCCCGGGAGTTGTCTCACGCGGTTACGGTGGTAAAGCGGCGCAGTATCCACTGGTGCTGAGCCCAGCTACGACAACCGCTGAAGCCGGTGATGAGCCGGTACTGATTTACCAACGTACTGGCGCGCCGGTTGCGGTATCGCCGATGCGCAGTGATGCCGTAAAGGCACTGCTTGCAGAGCATGACGTACAAATCATAATTACCGATGATGGTTTGCAGCATTACGCGCTGGCGCGTGACAAAGAGATCGTGGTTATTGACGGCGTGCGGCGTTTTGGCAACGGCTGGTGGCTGCCAGCCGGTCCAATGCGTGAGCGTGCGTCGCGCCTGAAGAGCGTCGATGCCGTGATTGTAAACGGTGGTGAAGCCAGAGCGGGTGAGATCCCGATGCATCTTCGTCCCGGAAAGGCAGTGAATATGCTGACCGGCGAGCGTAAAGACGTCGCGTTACTGGATCATCTGATTGCGATGGCCGGGATTGGTCATCCGCCGCGTTTCTTCGCGACGCTGGAGCAGTGCGGCGCGCGGCTGGAGAAACGGGTACCGCTGGCCGATCACCAGGCGCTGGTTGCCGAAGAGATTGAGAGGCTGGCCGCACCGGGCCAGACGCTGATCATGACGGAAAAAGACGCGGTAAAATGCCGGGCCTTTGCGAAAGAAAACTGGTGGTATCTGCCGGTTGATGCTGAACTCAGCGGCGAACAGCCGGAACATTTGCTCAAGGAACTGCTCGCGTTAGTGCAGTAACTTCTACGTGGTTCCGGTAGCGCTTTGACTGACAGGAAAACGCATGTCTCTACCGCAACTCTCACTTGCAGCCGCACGCAACCTGCATCTTGCCGCCCAGGGGCTTCTGAAGAAGTCCCGCCGCCGCGCGCAGCCAGCTGATATCCTCTCTACCGTGCAACGCATGTCGTTGCTGCAAATCGACACCATTAACATCGTGGCGCGTAGCCCGTATCTGGTCCTGTTTAGCCGCCTGGGAAACTATCCTCCGCAGTGGCTGGATAATGCGCTAAGTCAGGGCGAACTGATGGAATACTGGGCGCATGAAGCCTGTTTTCTCCCGCGCAGCGATTTTGCACTGGTGCGTCACCGCATGCTCGCCCCGGACAAAATGGGCTGGAAATACCGCCAGGAATGGATGGCGGAACACGCGGATGAAATAGAGCAACTGATTGCCCATATTCAGAAAAACGGTCCGGTACGCTCTGCGGATTTTGAACACCCGCGAAAAGGCGCAAGCGGATGGTGGGAGTGGAAACCGCACAAACGCCATCTTGAAGGGCTGTTTACGTCGGGCAAAGTGATGGTGGTCGAGCGCCGCAACTTTCAGCGCGTTTATGACCTCACGCACCGCGTTATGCCTCACTGGGACGATACGCGTGACCTGCTGTCTCAGGACGCAGCCGAAGCCATCATGCTCGGGAACAGCGCCCGCAGCCTGGGCATATTCCGCCCACAGTGGCTGGCGGATTATTATCGCCTGCGTCAGCCGCAGCTAAAACCGCTGCTGGAAACGTGGCAGCGTGAACAGCGCGTGATGCCGGTCTCGGTTGAGTCGTTAGGTGAAATGTGGCTGCATGCGGATTTGTTCCCTCTGCTGGCACAGGCGCAAGAGGGCAAACTCCAGGCGACCCACAGTGCCGTGCTCTCGCCATTCGACCCCGTAGTCTGGGACAGAAAGCGGGCCGAACAGCTGTTTGATTTCAGCTACCGTCTGGAATGCTACACCCCGGCGCAAAAGCGTCAGTACGGTTATTTTGTTTTGCCGTTGCTTCATAAAGGGCAGCTTGTCGGGCGCATGGACGCTAAAATGCACCGTAAAACCGGCATGCTTGAAGTTATCGCGCTCTGGCTGGAAGAGGGCATAAAAGTCACGGCTGGCCTGGAAAAAGGGCTAACGTCTGCGCTCGGTGAATTTGCGCGATGGCAGGGGGCGTATGAAATTGTACTCGGTCGCGTGCCTGCGGGGCTGTTTACGACCTGTCGAGGTGGCTGGGAAACAGGCACTCCCTGAAAAAAGAATGTGGTAAGCTTTAGCAATTACCCATACGGAGGAACTATGGATCACCGTTTACTTGAAATTATTGCCTGCCCGGTGTGCAATGGCAAACTGTATTACAGCCAGGATAAACAAGAGCTGATTTGCAAACTGGACAGCCTGGCGTTCCCGCTGCGTGACGGTATTCCGGTCCTGCTGGAAAATGAAGCCCGTTCCCTGGTGGCAGAAGAGATCAAACCATGAGTTTTGTTGTCATTATCCCTGCGCGTTATGCTTCAACGCGCCTGCCAGGTAAACCGCTGGTGGATATCAACGGTAAACCGATGATTGTGCATGTCCTTGAACGGGCACGCGAATCGGGCGCCGGACGCGTCATCGTCGCCACCGATCACCCGGATGTCGCGCGAGCGGTTGAGGCCGCGGGTGGGGAAGTGTGCATGACCCGTGCCGACCACCAGTCAGGCACCGAGCGCCTGGCGGAAGTCGTCGAAAAATGCGGTTTCAGTGACGAGACGGTGATTGTGAACGTGCAGGGCGATGAGCCGATGATCCCGGCGGCTATTATCCGTCAGGTGGCCGACAACCTGGCCCAGCGTAAGGTTGGCATGGCGACCCTTGCGGTGCCGATTCACCACGCTGAAGAGGCGTTCAATCCGAATGCGGTGAAAGTGGTCATGGACGCAGAGGGCTACGCGCTCTATTTCTCCCGCGCCACCATTCCGTGGGATCGCGATCGTTTCGCGCAATCGAAAGAGACGATCGGCGAAACCTTCCTGCGCCACATCGGTATTTACGGCTACCGCGCCGGCTTTATTCGTCGCTATGTCGCCTGGGCACCAAGCCCGCTTGAGCATATCGAAATGCTCGAACAGCTTCGCGTGCTGTGGTACGGCGAGAAAATTCACGTTGCGGTTGCCCAGGAAGTCCCTGGCACCGGCGTGGATACGCCTGAAGATCTCGATCGCGTACGCGTCGAATTGCGTTAATTCGCTGCCATCCCCTCGTTCTGGGGGGATGTTCTCTTCCTTTTCTTTTTCATTATTGATCTCGACCGGGTGACATCCGGGGTTCGCGCGCTCATTATAAAAGCAGTAGTCTTAATGGGGGTAATCTCATATGGAACAGCTGCGTGCTGAACTCAGCCATCTCCTTGGCGAACAGCTAAGCCGGGTGGAATGCGTGAATGAAAAGGCCGATACCGCACTCTGGTCGTTGTACGACAGTCAGGGAAACCCCATGCCGCTGATGGCCAGAAGTTTTACCTCGCCGGGCGTCGCCAGACAGCTGGCCTGGAAAATGTCGATGTTGGCGCGGGAAGGGACTGTCCGTATGCCGACGGTCTACGGCGTGATGACCCATGAGGAGCATCCCGGCCCGGATGTTCTGCTTATTGAACGTTTACGCGGGGTTTCTGTTGAAGCTCCGACGCGTACACCGGAGCGCTGGGAACAGCTGAAAGATCAGATTGTCGAGGCTCTGCTTGCCTGGCATCGGCAGGACAGCCGGGGTCTTGTTGGCGCGGTAGACAGCACCCAGGAAAACCTGTGGCCGCTGTGGTATCGCCAGCGTGTTGAAGTGCTGTGGGGCACGCTGAACCAGTTCAACAACACCGGTTTAACGATGCAGGACAAACGTATTCTGTTCCGCACCCGGGAGTGTCTGCCGACGCTGTTTGAGGGCTTTAACGACAACTGCGTGCTGGTTCACGGCAACTTCACGCTGCGCAGTATGCTTAAAGACTCGCGCAGCGATCAGCTTCTGGCAATGGTCGGGCCGGGGATCATGCTCTGGGCGCCGCGCGAGTACGAACTGTCCAGGCTGAGCGAGGGCGGGGCGGCGGAAGATTTGCTCTGGCACTATCTTCAGCGCGCCCCCGTTGCGGAGGCCTTTCTCTGGCGACGCTGGCTCTATCTTCTCTGGGATGAGGTGGCGCAACTGGTCAACACCGGGCGCTTTAATCGGGCCAGTTTCGATCTGGCCGCAAAATCACTCCTGCCCTGGCTTGCCTGACGAACCCTTAAGCCACTGCCACAGGCGGCCAAGCGTCTCGTAACCGACGCGGTCGCTGTGCATCAGCCATACCGGGGACGGGATTATCCGTTCCCACGGGTTGAGCGGGGCGTCAATGGACAGCTGGTTTGCCGGAGCAGGAAGCGGATGCAGGCCCTGATTCTCAAAGAAAATCATTGCGCGCGGCAGGTGTGAAGCAGAGGTCACCAGCAGGAACGGCACATCACCGATGGCTTGTTTCACCGCAGCAGCTTCTTCTTCGGTATCTTTTGGGCTATCCAGCGTGATGATGGCGGAACGTGGTACGCCAAGCGATTCAGCCACTCTTGCCCCTGCTTCAGCGGTACTTACCGGGTTGGTTTTTGCCGCAGCGCCCGTGAAGATCATCTTCGATCCCGGATTGGCCAGCCACAGGCGGATCCCCTCGTTCAGACGCGGCAGACTGTTGTTGATCAGGTTCGAGCTGGGCGCCCAGTTAGGATCCCAGGTATACCCGCCGCCCAGCACCACGATATAGCCCACCTTCTGGTTTCCCTGCCATGTAGGGTAGGTGTTTTCAATCGGGCGTAACAAACCGTCAGCGACCGGTTGCAGGCTGAGTAACAGCAGCGCCAGCCAGCCCACGGTGACGAGGGATTTACCGCTTTTCTGAAAGCGGCTAAACCATATCAATGCCAGCCCCAGCGCGATGAGAAGCAACAGCAGGGGAAGGGGAAGCATCATGCCTCCGATATATTTTTTTAGGGTAAAAAGCATCCTTTTTGGTTCCTTTTTTAACCATACAGCAGGCGATTGCCCGTGATATTACACCAGAGTGGTTCATTCTCCGCGCGGGTGTGACAAAATAGCGGTTTTGCAGTGAGTGGAACCCTCCCAATGCGGGATCGCAATTTTGATGACATCGCGGAAAAGTTTTCGCGCAACATTTATGGCACTACCAAAGGTCAGCTTCGTCAGACGATCCTCTGGCAGGATCTGGATAAGCTGCTGGCTGAATTTGGTGACCGACCGTTGCGCGTACTGGATGCCGGAGGTGGGGAAGGGCAGACTGCAATTCTGATGGCGCAGCGGGGACATCACGTCACGCTTTGCGATCTTTCTGCCGAGATGGTTGCGCGCGCCGGGCGAGCGGCAGAAGAGAAAGGTGTGAGCGACAACATGCATTTTATACATTGCGCCGCTCAGGACATTCCGCAGCATTTGGAAACGCAGGTTGATCTGATATTGTTTCATGCTGTGCTCGAATGGGTCGCCGAACCACAAGCGATGTTAAAAACGCTGTGGTCGATGTTGCGCCCGGGCGGTGCGTTATCGCTGATGTTTTACAATGCAAACGGCCTGCTGATGCGAAACGTGTTGGTCGGCAATTTTGGCTATGTACAGCAGGGCATGTATAAAAAGAAACGACGCACGCTTTCACCGGATTTCCCCCGTGAACCGCAGCAGGTCTATGGCTGGCTGGAGGAGATCGGTTGGGAAATTACCGGCAAAACTGGCGTGAGGGTGTTTCATGATTATCTGCGTGATAAACAAAAACAGGATGACTGTTTAGACGCCTTAACAGAAATAGAGACGCGGTACTGCCGCCAGGAGCCTTATCTGAGCCTTGGCCGCTATATCCACGTCACCGCGCGCAAGCCGCAGATGCAAGGATAATCTATGAGTGAATTTTCCCAGACAGTCCCCGAACTGGTTGCCTGGGCCAGGAAAAACGATTTCTCCATCTCGCTGCCGGTAGACAGACTCTCATTCCTGCTGGCGGTTGCGACGCTAAACGGCGAACGCCTGGATGGCGAAATGAGTGAAGGCGAACTGGTGGATGCGTTCCGCCACGTCAGTGATGCGTTTGAGCAAACCAGCGAAACCATTAGCGTGCGTGCCAACAACGCAATCAATGATATGGTGCGTCAACGTCTGCTGAACCGCTTTACCAGCGAGCAGGCGGAAGGAAACGCCATCTATCGTCTTACGCCACTGGGCATTGGCATTACCGACTATTACATCCGCCAGCGCGAATTTTCCACGCTGCGTCTCTCCATGCAGCTCTCCATTGTTGCAGGCGAGCTGAAGCGTGCCGCCGACGCGGCTGATGAAAACGGTGACGAATTCCACTGGCATCGCAACGTTTACGCGCCGCTAAAATACTCGGTCGCCGAGATTTTCGACAGTATCGATCTGACTCAACGTCTGATGGACGAACAGCAGCAGCAGGTCAAAGACGATATCGCTCAACTGCTGAATAAAGACTGGCGTGCGGCCATCTCCAGCTGTGAACTTTTGCTGTCAGAAACGTCCGGTACGCTACGTGAGTTGCAGGATACGCTGGAGGCGGCTGGGGATAAGCTACAGGCCAACCTGCTGCGCATCCAGGACGCGACGATGGCGCACGACGATCTGCATTTTATCGACCGTCTGGTGTTTGATTTGCAGAGTAAGCTTGACCGCATTATCAGCTGGGGCCAGCAGTCGATCGACCTGTGGATCGGTTACGACCGCCACGTGCATAAATTTATCCGTACCGCCATCGATATGGATAAGAACCGCGTCTTTGCTCAGCGTCTGCGCCAGTCGGTACAGACCTACTTTGATGCGCCGTGGGCGCTGACCTACGCCAACGCCGATCGTCTTCTGGATATGCGCGACGAAGAGATGGCGCTGCGTGATGAAGAGGTTACCGGGGAACTGCCGCCGGATCTGGAATACGAAGAATTTAACGAAATTCGCGAGCAGCTTGCGGCGATGATCGAAGAACAGCTCGCTGTCTATAAAGCCAGACAAGCACCGCTGGATCTTGGTCTCGTGGTACGCGACTATCTGGCGCAGTATCCGCGAGCGCGCCACTTCGATGTAGCCCGCATTGTTGTAGACCAGGCGGTGCGCCTGGGCATCGCACAAGCCGATTTCACCGGACTGCCGCCGAAGTGGCAGCCGATTAACGATTACGGAGCCAAGGTACAGGCGCATGTCATTGACAAATATTGAACAAGTGATGCCAGTTAAGCTGGCACAGGCGCTGGCGAATCCGTTGTTTCCGGCGCTGGACAGCCAGCTGCGTGCCGGTCGTCACATTGGCCTTGACGAGCTGGATAATCACGCCTTTTTGATGGACTTTCAGGAGTATCTGGAAGAGTTTTACGCTCGCTATAACGTTGAGCTGATCCGCGCCCCGGAAGGGTTTTTCTACCTGCGTCCGCGCTCTACTACGCTTATTCCGCGCTCGGTGCTTTCCGAACTGGATATGATGGTCGGCAAAATTCTCTGCTACCTCTACCTCAGCCCGGAACGTCTGGCGAATGAAGGGATCTTCACCCAGCAGGAGCTTTACGATGAGCTGCTGTCGCTGGCGGATGAAAGCAAGCTGCTCAAGCTGGTAAATAACCGCTCGACGGGGTCCGATCTGGACCGTCAGAAATTACAGGAAAAAGTTCGCTCTTCCCTGAACCGTCTGCGCCGTCTGGGAATGGTCTGGTTCATGGGTCACGACAGCAGCAAGTTCCGCATTACCGAATCGGTCTTCCGCTTTGGTGCCGACGTGCGTGCGGGTGACGATGCGCGTGAAGCACAGCTGCGCATGATCCGTGACGGTGAAGCGATGCCGGTGGAAAACCATTTGCAGCTCAATGACGAGCACGAAGAGAATCAGCCGGATAGCGGGGAGGAAGAGTAATGATTGAACGCGGTAAATTTCGCTCACTAACGCTGATTAACTGGAACGGCTTCTTTGCCCGAACCTTCGATCTGGATGAGCTGGTGACAACGCTCTCCGGCGGTAACGGGGCAGGTAAATCCACCACCATGGCGGCCTTCGTGACGGCGCTGATCCCTGACCTGACCCTGCTGCACTTCCGTAACACCACTGAAGCGGGTGCAACGAGCGGCTCCCGAGATAAAGGGCTGCACGGTAAGCTGAAAGCGGGCGTCTGTTATTCGGTGCTGGACGTGATCAACTCCCGTCATCAGCGCGTGGTTGTAGGCGTGCGCCTGCAGCAGGTTGCCGGCCGCGACCGTAAAGTAGATATCAAACCGTTTGCGATCCAGGGGCTGCCAACCTCCGTGCAGCCGACCGCGCTGCTGACGGAAACCCTGAATGAACGTCAGGCGCGCGTTCTGACGCTCCAGGAGCTGAAAGACAAGCTGGAAGCCATCGAAGGCGTGCAGTTTAAGCAGTTTAACTCCATTACCGACTACCACTCTCTGATGTTCGATCTCGGCGTGGTGGCCCGTCGTCTGCGCAGCGCGTCAGATCGTAGTAAATACTACCGTCTGATTGAAGCCTCCCTGTACGGCGGTATCTCAAGCGCCATTACCCGCTCCCTGCGCGACTACCTGCTGCCGGAAAACAGCGGCGTGCGTAAGGCCTTCCAGGATATGGAAGCCGCGTTGCGTGAAAACCGCATGACGCTGGAAGCGATTCGCGTTACGCAATCTGACCGCGATCTGTTTAAGCACCTGATCAGCGAAGCCACCAACTACGTGGCGGCAGACTATATGCGTCACGCCAACGAGCGCCGTATTCATCTCGATCAGGCGCTGGAATACCGCCGCGAGCTGTTTACCTCCCGCAAACAGCTGGTCGCCGAGCAGTATAAGCATGTCGAAATGGCGCGCGAACTGGGCGAGCACAACGGTGCCGAAGGGGATCTGGAAGCCGATTACCAGGCGGCCAGCGATCATCTGAACCTGGTGCAAACCGCGCTGCGTCAGCAGGAAAAAATCGAGCGTTATGAAGCCGATCTCGATGAGCTGCAAATTCGTCTTGAAGAGCAAAATGAAGTGGTGGCAGAAGCCGCCGATTTGCAGGAAGAGAACGAAGCCCGCGCGGAAGCCGCCGAGCTGGAAGTGGATGAGCTGAAAAGCCAGCTCGCAGACTACCAGCAGGCGCTGGACGTGCAGCAGACCCGCGCGATCCAATACAACCAGGCGCTGCAGGCGTTGCAGCGTGCCAAAGAGCTGTGCCACCTGCCGGACCTGACCCCTGAAAGCGCTGACGAATGGCTGGATACCTTCCAGGCCAAAGAGCAGGAAGCCACTGAGAAACTGCTTTCTCTCGATCAGAAAATGAGCGTGGCGCAAACGGCACACAGCCAGTTTGAGCAGGCGTACCAGCTGGTGGTGGCGATCAACGGTCCGCTGGCGCGTAACGAAGCGTGGGACGTTGCCCGTGAGCTACTGCGCGACGGCGTCAATCAGCGCCATCTGGCCGAACAGGTGCAGCCGCTGCGCATGCGCCTGAACGAGCTGGAACAGCGTCTGCGTGAACAGCAGGAAGCTGAGCGTCTGCTGGCGGAATTCTGCAAACGTCAGGGTAAAAATTACGATTTCGACGAGCTTGAGGCTCTGCATCAGGAGCTGGAAGCGCGTATTGCGGCCCTGTCCGATACCGTATCGAACGCCAGCGAACAGCGCATGACGCTGCGTCAGGAGCTGGAACAGCTTCAGTCCCGTTCGAAGACGCTCTTACAGCGTGCGCCGATCTGGCTGGCCGCACAAAGCAGCCTGAACCAGCTCAGCGAGCAGTGTGGTCAGGAGTTTGCCTCCAGCCAGGACGTCACAGAATACATGCAACAGCTGCTGGAGCGCGAACGCGAAGCGATTGTTGAGCGTGACGAAGTGGGCGCGCGCAAGCGTGACGTCGATGAAGAAATCGAGCGTTTAAGCCAGCCTGGCGGCTCAGAAGATCCGCGCCTGAATGCGTTAGCCGAGCGTTTCGGCGGCGTGCTGCTGTCTGAAATTTACGACGACGTCGGCCTGGACGATGCGCCGTACTTCTCCGCGCTGTACGGTCCGTCCCGTAACGCGATTGTAGTGCCGGATCTGTCGCTGATTTCTGACCAGCTTGCAGGGCTGGAAGACTGCCCGGAAGATCTCTACCTCATCGAAGGGGATCCGCAGTCGTTTGATGACAGCGTATTCAGCGTCGACGAGCTGGAAAAAGCGGTGGTGGTGAAAATCGCCGATCGCCAGTGGCGCTATTCGCGCTTCCCGGAACTGCCGCTGTTTGGCCGCGCCGCGCGTGAAAACCGTATTGAAAGCCTGCACGCCGAGCGTGAAACGCTTTCAGAGCGTTTTGCGACCCTGTCGTTTGACGTGCAGAAAACCCAGCGTCTGCATCAGGCGTTCAGCCGCTTTATCGGCAGCCATCTGGGCGTTGCCTTCCAGCCCGATCCGGAAGCCGAAATTCGTAAGCTCAACACCCGCCGCGGTGAGCTGGAGCGTGCGCTTGCCAGCCATGAAAATGACAACCAGCAAAGCCGCGTGCAGTTTGAGCAGGCGAAAGAAGGCGTTGCGGCCCTTAACCGCATCCTGCCGCGCCTGAACCTGCTGGCGGACGATACGCTCGCCGACCGCGTGGATGAGATTCAGGAACGTCTGGACGAAGCGCAGGAAGCGGCGCGCTTTGTGCAGCAACACGGCAATCAGCTGGCAAAACTGGAGCCGATGGTTTCCGTTCTCCAGAGCGACCCGGAACAGTTTGAGCAGTTAAAAGAAGATTACGCCTGGTCACAGCAGGTGCAGCGCGAAGCGCGTCAGCAGGCGTTTGCCCTCACGGAAGTGGTGCAACGTCGCGCACACTTCGGCTACTCCGATTCAGCAGAAATGCTGAGCGGGAACAGCGATCTGAATGAAAAGCTGCGCCAGCGTCTTGAGCAGGCCGAAGCGGAACGAACGCGCGCCCGTGAAGCGATGCGTACTCACGCTGCACAGCTGAGCCAGTACAGCCAGGTCATGGCGTCGCTGAAAAGCTCCTTCGACACCAAGAAAGAGCTGTTAAATGACCTGCATAAAGAGTTGCAGGACATTGGCGTGCGCGCCGACAGCGGCGCAGAAGAGCGGGCGCGTATTCGCCGCGATGAGCTGCATGCTCAGCTCAGCAACAACCGTGCGCGTCGTAATCAGCTCGAAAAAGCGCTGACCTTCTGTGAAGCGGAGATGGACAACCTGACGCGTCGTCTGCGCAAGCTGGAGCGCGACTATTTTGAGATGCGTGAACAGGTTGTGACTGCGAAGGCGGGCTGGTGCGCGGTGATGCGCATGGTGAAGGACAACAACGTGGAGCGTCGTCTGCACCGTCGCGAGCTGGCGTACCTGTCAGCCGATGAACTGCGCTCTATGTCGGATAAGGCGCTGGGTGCGCTGCGTCTGGCCGTGGCGGACAATGAACACCTGCGCGACGTGCTGCGCATGTCCGAAGATCCGAAGCGTCCTGAGCGCAAAATTCAGTTCTTCGTGGCGGTTTATCAGCACTTACGCGAACGTATTCGTCAGGACATCATCCGTACCGACGATCCGGTTGAAGCGATCGAACAGATGGAGATCGAGCTGGGCCGTCTGACGGAGGAGCTGACTTCCCGCGAGCAGAAGCTGGCAATCAGCTCCCGCAGCGTGGCGAATATTATTCGTAAAACCATTCAGCGCGAGCAGAACCGTATCCGTCAGCTGAACCAGGGCCTGCAAAGCGTGTCGTTTGGCCAGGTCAACAGCGTGCGGCTGAACGTGAACGTGCGTGAGGCGCACTCCACGCTGCTTGACGTGTTGTCTGAACAGCATGAGCAGCATCAGGATCTGTTCAACAGTAACCGCCTGACCTTCTCCGAAGCGCTGGCGAAGCTGTATCAGCGTCTGAATCCGCAGATTGACATGGGCCAGCGTACGCCGCAAACCATCGGCGAGGAGTTGCTGGACTACCGCAACTATCTGGAAATGGAAGTTGAGGTTAACCGTGGCTCAGACGGCTGGCTGCGCGCGGAATCCGGTGCGCTCTCTACCGGTGAAGCCATCGGTACCGGTATGTCGATTCTGGTGATGGTGGTGCAGAGCTGGGAAGATGAAGCGCGTCGTCTGCGTGGCAAGGACATCTCTCCATGCCGTCTGCTGTTCCTCGATGAAGCCGCGCGTCTCGACGCCCGCTCCATCGCCACGCTGTTTGAGCTTTGCGAGCGACTCGATATGCAGCTCATCATCGCGGCGCCGGAAAACATCAGTCCGGAAAAAGGGACAACCTATAAGCTGGTGCGTAAAGTGTTCCAGAACAGTGAACATGTACACGTCGTAGGTTTGCGTGGCTTTGCGCCGCAGCCTCCGGAGTCTTTACCGGGCACGGCTGACGCCTCTTAACCCCGGGTATGATAAAAGGCGGCGCTCAGGCGTCGCTTTTTTATTCACTTAACTTGTGTTCAGGGCTGCGTTATCTTTAAACTTCTTTACATAAGGCAAGGCAGCAGCGTGTATGCCTTTCTATACTGAAGGAAAGCTCCATAATACTGGGCATGTCGTGAAAAACAGGGGGCAAGGGATGTTGCTTAAGAAAGATCGTGGTCGTCAGCTGTCTGCGCTGAGTTTGTGCCTGACAGTGATGTTTGCTCCACTGTTTACCGCTCAGGCCGATGAGCCTGAAATTGTACCGACTGACAGCTCCGCGACGATGGGCGCGCAGCCGACGTCGCTGTCACAACCGCTGGATCAGTCTCCGGCGACGGCCATCATGGCCGGCATTAAACCGCTGCCGGAAGGCATCGATACTGAATCATTACGCCAGCAGCTTATGACCGGGCTGCCCTCGGGCTATACTCCCGCTTATATTAACCAGCTCACGCTGCTTTACGCTGCGCGCGATATGAAACCGATGTGGGAAAATCGCGATGCGGTACGTGCCTTCCAGCAGCAGCTGGCTGAAGTGGCGATTGCAGGTTTTCAGCCACAGTTCACGACCTGGGTTGAACTCCTGACCGACCCTGCCGTTACCGGACAGGCGCGTGATGTGGTGCTGTCTGATGCCATGATGGGCTACTTGCAGTTTGTGGCGGGGATTTCGGTGAACGGCAACCGCTGGTTATACAGCAGTAAACCGTACAAGCTGGCGACGCCCGCGCTGTCCGTCATTAATCAGTGGCAGCTGTCGCTGGACAACGGTGAACTGCCGCGCTTTATCGCAAGCCTTGCGCCTGCCCACCCGCAGTATGCCACGATGCATCAGTCGCTTCTTGAGCTGGTCGCGGATTCCCGCCCGTGGCCTCAGTTGCGTGGAACAGCAACGCTGCGTCCGGGACAATGGAGCAGCGATGTGCCTGCGATTCGCGAAATTATGAAACGGTCTGGCATGCTTGACAGCGGCCCTAAAATTGCGCTGCCCGGCGACGATACGCAAAACGCAGTCGTCAGCCCGTCGGCGCCGGTAAAAGAGAAAACCGCCGTTGCACTGAGCAATAAGCCCGCCGCTTACGATCGTGAGCTGGTCGCGGCAGTGAAGCAGTTCCAGGCCGCGCAGGGGCTGGGCGCCGACGGCGTGATTGGTCCATCGACTCGCGACTGGCTGAACGTCTCTCCGGCCCAGCGGGCAGGGGTGCTGGCGTTGAATATCCAGCGCTTGCGCTTGCTGCCGGGCACGTTATCCACCGGCATTATGGTCAACATTCCGGCGTACTCTCTGGTCTACTATCAGGACGGTAGCGAAGTGCTGGCGTCCCGCGTGATTGTGGGTCGACCTGACCGCAAAACGCCGATGATGAGCAGCGCGCTGAATAACGTGGTGGTTAACCCGCCGTGGAACGTGCCGCCGACGCTGGCGCGCAAAGATATCCTGCCTAAGGTCTGGAATGACCCGGGCTATCTGGAGCGACATAACTATACGGTGATGCGTGGCTGGAACAGCAAAGAAGCGATTGACCCCTGGATGGTCGACTGGTCAACGATTACGCCTTCGAACCTGCCGTTCCGTTTCCAGCAGGCACCGGGTGCGCATAACTCGCTCGGACGTTACAAATTCAATATGCCAAGTTCGGACGCAATCTATCTGCATGATACCCCGAACCATAATCTGTTCCAGAAAGACGCACGCGCGCTCAGTTCTGGCTGCGTTCGCGTGAATAAGGCCTCCGAACTGGCGAATATGCTGTTGCAGGATGCAGGCTGGAACGATACGCGGATATCAGATGCCCTGAAGCAGGGGGATACGCGTTACGTCAATATCCGCCACAATATTCCGGTCAATCTTTACTATCTGACGGCGTTTGTGGGCGCGGACGGACGTACCCAGTATCGTACAGATATTTACAATTATGATCTGACAGCGCGATCCGGCGCACAAATCTTGCCAAAAGCGGAACAATTAATCAGGTAAATGAAGTAGTTCGGTAAAAATGATTGTCGTAAGTTATGGTGAATATGAGGCGATCTGGCTGCAAGCCGCGTATTCACTGGGATTGGGCGCCTTGACGTAGCAGGCTTTGCCAGTTATGGTGCCCTTCGTGCGCTAAGCATATTGACAATTTCTTTTACCTGTAGACCTGATTATCATGGACAAATTTGACGCTAATCGCCGCAAATTGCTGGCGCTAGGTGGCGTTGCGCTGGGCGCAGCAGCCATCCTTCCGACGCCAGCATTTGCCACCCTCTCGACACCTCGTCCGCGTATTTTAACGCTCAACAATCTGCATACTGGTGAGACGCTTAAAGCGGAATTTTTCGATGGCAGAGGCTATATTCAGGATGAATTAGCACGACTCAACCATTTTTTCCGTGATTTCCGCGCGAACAAAATCAAAGCCATCGACCCTGGATTATTCGATCAGCTTTACCGCTTGCAGGGACTGCTGGGGACCAAAAGGCCGGTGCAACTCATTTCTGGCTATCGCTCTCTGGATACCAACAATGAACTGCGCGCCCACAGCCGTGGGGTAGCGAAAAAAAGCTATCACACCAAAGGGCAGGCGATGGATTTCCATATTGAAGGCGTTTCGTTAGCCAATATTCGCAAAGCGGCGTTATCTATGCGCGCAGGTGGTGTAGGATACTACCCACGTAGCAACTTTGTGCATATTGATACCGGGCCGGTTCGGCACTGGTAATAACGAAACACAGGAGCAGTATGAACTATCGTATTATTCCGGTTACCGCGTTCTCACAGAACTGTTCATTGATCTGGTGTGAACAAACTAAACTGGCCGCGCTTGTTGATCCCGGTGGCGACGCTGAGACAATCAAGCAGGAAGTCGCTGCCAGCGGTGTAACGCTGATGCAGATTTTACTGACCCATGGCCATCTTGACCATGTGGGTGCAGCGGCTGAACTGGCTGAACACTACGGTGTGCCGATTATCGGCCCGGAAAAAGAAGATGAGTTCTGGCTTCAGGGGCTGCCTGCCCAAAGCCGCATGTTTGGTCTGGATGACTGTCAGCCACTGACACCGGACCGCTGGCTGAACGAAGGCGATCGCGTTAACGTAGGGAATGTAACTTTACAGGTGTTGCATTGCCCCGGGCATACGCCCGGCCATATTGTCTTCTTTGATGACGTGTCACGCCTGCTGATTTCCGGTGACGTGATTTTCAAAGGGGGCGTAGGACGCAGCGATTTCCCACGCGGCGATCACGGTCAGCTGATTCAGTCGATTAAGCAGAAGTTATTACCGTTAGGTGATGATGTGACGTTTATCCCTGGACACGGACCAATGTCAACGCTGGGCGATGAGCGGTTGCATAACCCGTTCCTTCAGGATGAAATGCCTGTCTGGTAAACCCTTTCAATAAAAAAGCCTGCGCGATGCAGGCTTTTTTTTATGGGTGCAGGTTACAGCACCGCGACAATGGCTTCGCACAGCGGCGCCATGTTGTCAGGCGTCATACCTGCAACGTTCACGCGGCCAGAGGCAACGGCATAGACGCCAAACTCTTCACGCAGGCGCAGCACCTGCTCTTTGGTCAGACCGCTGAAGGAGAACATGCCGTTCTGCTTGATGATGAAGCTGAAGTCACGGTCGGCGCCTTTCTCAGCCAGCGTGTTCACAAACAGCAGACGCATGCGTTGAATGCGCTGACGCATATCGTTCAGCTCTTGTTCCCAGATTGCGCGCAGCGCATCGTTGCTCAGGATCGTCGCAACTACAGACGCACCGTGTGCCGGTGGGTTGGAGTAGTTAGCGCGGATCACGGACTTCATCTGGCTGAATGCGCGATCGACAGTTTGATCGTCAGCGGCCACCAGCGTACAGGCGCCGACACGCTCGTTATACAGACCAAAGTTCTTGGAATAGGAGCTTGCGACAATCAGCTCCTGATGGACGGCGGCGAATGCGCGCAGACCTTCAGCATCTTCTTCCAGACCACGGGCAAAGCCCTGGTAAGCGAAGTCGAACAGCGGCAGCCAGCCTTTTTCAACGGACAGCTTAGCCAGCTGTTCCCACTGTGCAAGCGTAGGATCGATACCAGTTGGGTTATGGCAGCAGCCATGGAACAGCACCACATCGCCCGCCTGGGCTTCGCTCAGGCTGGCCAGCAAACCATCGAAGTCCAGCGCGTGGTTTGCCGCGTCATAGTAGGCGTATTCACGGACTTCCAGACCCGCAGAATTAAACACGCTCTTGTGGTTCGGCCAGCTTGGATTGCTTACCCAGACACGCTTCACAGAGGTGTTTTTCGCCAGGAAATCTGCCGCCACGCGCAGTGCGCCGGTACCGCCTGGGGTCTGCGCCGTGCGGGCGCGTTTTTCGCTCACAATGGTGCTGCCTTTGCCGAACAGCAGCTCCTGGGTGCAGCGACCAAATTCAGGGATACCATCAATACCGAGGTAGTTTTTGGTGGTTTCGTTTTCCAGCAGATACTGCTCAGCTTTTTTGACGCTGGTCAGTACCGGAGTTTTGCCGGTTTCATCTTTATATACACCAATACCCAGGTTGATTTTGCCAGGGCGGTCGTCGGCACGAAACAGATCGGCCAGGCCCAGAATTGGGTCGGCAGGAGCGGCAGTAATGTTCTCAAACATGACGAAGTTCCATTGTGATTACAGAAGTGAAATCCGCTATCAGGTTAACGGTAGATTTACAAAATGCCAACCGTTTGCGACGAAAAGCGTGCGGCTTTTCAAAAGTCGCTATTATTTTCTCTCGGGAATAAAAAAACAGGGCCGAAGCCCTGTTCATTAAGCATATAGCAACGAGGTGTGCTGATTAGAACTGGTAAACCAGACCCAGAGCCACGATGTCGTCGTTGTTGATGCCCAGCTTGTTGTCGTCTTTCAGCTGGTTGATCTGATAGTCAACATAGGTAGACATGTTTTTGTTGAAGTAGTAGGTCGCACCGATATCAACGTAGTTGATGTAGTCTTCGTCACCGATACCTTCTACGTCTTTCGCTTTAGATTTGTAGTAAGCGATGGACGGACGCAGGCCGAAATCGAACTGGTACTGAGCGACAACAGAGAAGTCCTGAGACTTGTTAGCGAAACCACGGCTGCCCAGGCGCGCTGCGTTACGCATTTCGCCATAAATGGCTGCCAGGTAGATGTTGTTCGCGTCGTATTTCAGGCCGGTTGCCCACTGTTCAGCTTTGTCGCCTTCACCCCATTCCAGAGTCTGCTGGTTGTTGGTACGGTCAGCGGCGCCATAAGCACCGACAATGCCGAAGCCTTCGTAGTCATAGCTCAGAGAGGTCGCCCAGCCGTCGCCGTTGGAACGTACCGCGTCATCACGTTCATTTTTGCCCAGGTACTGAACACCAAAGTTCAGACCGTCAACCAGGCCGAAGAAGTTGCTGTTACGGTAAGTCGCCAGACCACCCGTACGGCCTGCGAAGAAGTTATCGCTCGCGCCGGTGTCGCCGCCGAACTCAGGCAGCATATCGGTGATGCCGATTGCGTCATAGACCAGACCGTAGTTACGACCGTAGTCGAAGGAGCCTGCGTCACCAAATTTCAGACCTGCGAATGCCAGACGGGTTTTGTTGCCGTTCTGCGCATCGCCGCCTTCAGAGTTGTTACCCTGGAAGTTGTATTCCCACTGACCGTAGCCAGTCAGCTGATCGTTGATCTGAGTTTCACCTTTGAAGCCCAGACGCGCGTAAGTGTTGTCGCCATCGTTGCCCGCGTAATCAGAGAAGTAATGCAGGCCAACTGCTTTCCCGTAAAGATCTAATTTGTTGCCGTCTTTGTTATAGATTTCAGCAGCGTTTGCTGCACCGGCTACCAGCAGGGCAGGGACTACCACTGCCAGGATATTGCGCTTCATCATTATTTATTACCCTCATTGGTTTTTTTATGACACTCGCCACTGCCGTCAATAAATTCTGTCAATAAATATTTCCGGAACTATTGATGAGAGTTAGGTGTCTTTATGTGTCTGACAGGCATCTTTCCATTCATAGAACCGTTTCGCTACACTGAAAGTGCTACAATCTTCAAGATTCAGTTACCAAAAGAAAATATGTGTAACTAAATATGTATTTTTGGGAACTTTGTGAAGCACCTCAAACTTCAGCGCGTTCTGGTGAATTAAACCTCCCCTTTATTCTTATATATATGATTTCCTTATGTTTAATTTAGCTAAAGGCCTTTCGTATAAACAGAAGTTAAACGGCTCATTTTTTCTTATAATCGACAAAAGCCATCCAGATGGCTGTGAAAGTGGTTGTTTTTTGTGCTATTGCGTAAGGATTGTATTAAGCGCAATAAGAATAGGGTTGTTTTTTTGTCTAAGGATATTTCGTGGAAACAAAACGTAACAGGTAGAGGGAATTGCGGGGTTGTGGTTTATAGACGCTTACTTTTGACTGACGAAAACTGACATTGCAGGATAAAATAATGGCCAGCATTTGCTGGCCATTAATGATTTGGTCGGTTAGAAACTTGCGTTACGCGGTGTGCGTGGGAACGGAATCACATCACGTACGTTCTGAACACCTGTTACGTAAGCAATCAGACGTTCGAAGCCCAGGCCAAAGCCAGAGTGCGGAACGGTGCCGTAGCGACGGAGATCGCGATACCAGCTGTAGTCCGCCGGGTTCAGGCCCATCTCCTGCATACGCGCGTCCAGTACATCCAGGCGCTCTTCACGCTGGGAGCCACCGATGATCTCACCGATGCCCGGCGCCAGAACATCCATCGCGGCAACGGTTTTACCATCTTCGTTAAGGCGCATATAGAACGCCTTAATGTCTTTCGGATAGTTTTTCACCACAACCGGTGCTTTGAAGTGCTTCTCTGCCAGATAACGTTCATGCTCGGAGGAGAGATCCACGCCCCAGTAAACCGGGTTTTCGAATTTCTCACCGCATTTTTCCAGGATAGCGACCGCGTCGGTGTAATCCACCTGCGCGAAGTCTGCGGAGACGAAGCGTTCAAGACGGGCGATGGCGTCGTTATCGACACGCTCAGCGAAGAATTTCATGTCGTCTGCGCGTTCTTCGAGAACGGCTTTGAACACGTATTTCAGCATCGCTTCTGCCAGGCCAGCCACGTCATTCAGATCGGCAAAGGCGACTTCCGGCTCCAGCATCCAGAATTCCGCCAGGTGACGGCTGGTGTTAGAGTTTTCCGCACGGAAGGTTGGGCCGAAGGTGTAGATCTTAGACAGCGCACAGGCGTAGGTTTCGCCGTTGAGCTGGCCGGAAACCGTCAGGAAGGCTTCTTTACCAAAGAAGTCTTTGTCGTAATCGACTTTTCCTTCCGGCGTACGTGGCAGGTTTTCCATATCCAGCGTTGAAACGCGGAACATTTCACCTGCGCCTTCGGTATCGGATGCCGTGATCAGCGGAGTAGACACCCAGAAGTAACCCTGCTCGTCAAAGAATCGATGCAGCGCCTGCGCCAGCGTATGACGCACGCGCGCCACTGCACCAATAAGGTTGGTGCGCGGACGCAGGTGCGCAACTTCACGCAGATATTCGATGCTGTGACGCTTTGCAGCCATCGGATAGGTGTCCGGATCTTCAACCCAGCCGGTCACTTCCACCGAGGTCGCCTGAATTTCGTAGCTCTGACCCTGGCCCGGAGAGGCCACCACAACACCGGTGACGATCACGGAACAGCCGGTTGTCAGGTGCAGAACGTCATCATTGTAATTGGGCAGAGAATTATTAATGACGGCCTGTACAGGATCAAAGCAGGAACCGTCATAGACGGCGAGGAAGGAGATGCCAGCTTTAGAATCTCGGCGAGTACGCACCCATCCGCGCACGGTGACCTCCTGGTCAACGGCGACACGGCCCTGGAGTACGTCGGCTACAGGCACAACGCTCATAATATTCTCTCTGTTAATAGTCGGAAAAAATAAACACTTGTCCGCCCTTATAGGGGGGATATCTATGTTACCTGCCATCCGCTATCAGACAAGTAAATTTCACCGTCTTAAGAGAAGAAATAAGAAATTAATAAGAGAAGGGGAGCCATGAAGGCTCCCCCGAAGCCGTTAACTGGCTTTTTTAACCTGAGGCAGATCGAAGGCTTTACGTAATGCGCGGACAAACGCTTTGTCATGGCAGATGGTTTTGCCCGGGCTGTCGGAGAGCTTCGCGACCGGCTTACCGTTACATTCCACTAGCTTTATGACGATGTTCAGCGGTTTCACCTGGGGGATATCACAGGTTAAGCGCGTACCAATTCCGAAACTCAGGTTCACCCGCGATGAGAAGTGGCGATAAAGGTCGACGGCTTTCGCCAGGTCAAGGTTATCGGAGAAGACCAGCACCTTACTCATGGGATCGATACCCAGTTTTTCGTAATGGGCGATGGCTTTCTCACCCCATTCAACCGGGTCCCCGGAATCATGGCGCAAACCCTGGTAGCGTTCGGCAAACTCAGGGCCAAAGTCGCGCAGGAACGCGTCCATGGTAATGCAGTCGGTAAGGGCAATACCCAGCCGATCCGGGTATTCCTCAAGCCACGCGGCGAGGGCGGCGCGCTGGCTGTTGGCAAGGTCAGGGCTGATCTGCTGGTGCGCCTGGAACCATTCGTGCGCCTGGGTACCCATCGGCGTTAAATCAAGGCGACGCGCCAGATCGTAGTTACTGGTGCCAACGAACCACGGCTCCTGTTGCAGACGTCTGACAATGGCTTCCTGAACCTCGCGAGAGAAGCGGCGGCGCGTGCCAAAGTCCATCAGACGGAAGCGGGACATATCCAGCCCTTCTGTCAGTCTGGAAAACTCAACGAGTTTATTCTCCAGAGCAGCAACCGCCTGCGTTACACCGGTTTCAGGGGAGCGATAGCGGTGGGCCAGCTCGCTGATCACGGCCAGAAGCGGCACTTCCCACATGATCACTTCGCGCCACGGGCCGGTCAGACGAATGTCCAGCTTGCCGTTATCATTGGTGACGGTGACCTGTTCCGGCTTATAGCGGAACTCACGCAGCCAGTTCAGATAGTCCGCTTTAAAGAAAGGCAGGCCTGAAAGCCACTGATATTCGTCATCGGTGAGCGCCAGATGCTGCATGGCATCGACCTGTTCACGAATGGAATCTGCGTAGATACCCAGCAAGTCGTCACCCCGGCAGCGAAATTCCGCCGCAACATGAACATCATGATAGTGGTGAAACACGGCTTGCTGCATATGCAGCTTGTACGCGTCGGTATCCAGCAACGTATGCAGAACCGGAGAAGCGAATTGAGTCATAGGTGCGCTGTAGCATCCTCTCACGGGAGCGTTTAGTACAATAAACAACTCCGGAGTATACCCTGTTTAGTGATTTATTGAACCCCGATCACAACATAAGCACACTTTATGGTCGAGCGCATTTCGTGCCCCGTGTTATAAAAATGTAGCAAAAACGGCGTTGTGCCTGAAAAGATGAACATTCTGCATAGCGCGTTTTACACAACCGGAATATATTGAATCGTTACTCGACAAACGATGCATAAGGTTTTCTATGACACAACAGCCACAAGCTAAATACCGCCACGACTACCGTGCGCCGGATTACCTGATAAGCGATATCGATCTGACCTTCGAACTGGATGCCACAAAAACCGTCGTGACGGCGGTAAGCCAGGTGACGCGCCAGAGCGCGACAGCCGTGCCGCTGCGTCTGGATGGTGAAGACCTGACGCTGGTTTCCCTGCATATTAATGATGAAGCCTGGTCAGACTATAAAGAAGAAGGCAACCAGCTGGTCATCGACAACCTGCCGGAACGCTTTACCCTGCGCATCGTGAATGAAATCAGCCCTGCCGCCAATACCGCGCTGGAAGGGCTTTACCAGTCAGGCGTAGCCCTGTGCACCCAATGTGAAGCCGAAGGGTTCCGCCACATTACCTGGTATCTGGATCGCCCGGACGTCCTGGCGCGCTTTACCACCAAAATTATTGCCGACAAAACGCTGTACCCGTACCTGCTTTCCAACGGCAACCGGATTGGTGAAGGGGAAATGGAGAATGGCCGTCACTGGGTACAGTGGCAGGATCCGTTCCCGAAACCCTGCTACCTGTTTGCGCTGGTGGCGGGCGATTTCGATGTTCTGCGCGACACCTTTAAAACGCGCTCTGGCCGTGAAGTCGCGCTGGAGCTGTTCGTGGACCGTGGCAACCTTGACCGCGCCCCGTGGGCAATGACCTCCCTCATCAACTCCATGAAGTGGGATGAAACGCGCTTTGGCCTCGAATATGACCTCGACATCTATATGATCGTTGCTGTCGATTTCTTCAATATGGGCGCGATGGAGAATAAAGGTCTTAACATCTTCAACTCCAAATACGTGCTGGCGCGTAACGATACCGCAACGGATAAAGATTACCTCGATATCGAACGCGTTATCGGCCACGAATATTTCCATAACTGGACCGGGAACCGCGTCACCTGCCGCGACTGGTTCCAGCTGAGCCTGAAAGAGGGCTTAACCGTCTTCCGCGATCAGGAGTTCAGCTCCGATCTGGGATCGCGGGCGGTAAACCGCATCAACAACGTGCGCACCATGCGTGGTCTGCAATTTGCAGAAGATGCCAGCCCAATGGCCCATCCGATCCGCCCGGATAAAGTCATTGAGATGAATAACTTCTACACCCTGACGGTGTACGAAAAAGGCGCTGAAATTATCCGCATGATCCACACCCTGCTGGGCGAAGCGAATTTCCAGAAAGGGATGCAGCTTTACTTCGAGCGTCATGACGGCAGTGCGGCCACCTGCGACGATTTCGTCCAGGCGATGGAAGACGCCTCTAACGTGGATCTGTCTCATTTCCGCCGCTGGTACAGCCAGGCCGGTACGCCGATTGTGACGGTCAAAGACGACTATAACCCGGAAACTGAGCAGTACACGCTGACCATCAGCCAGCGCACACCGCCAACGGCGGAGCAGGAAGAGAAACATCCGCTGCACATTCCGTTCAGCGTTGAGCTGTACGACAACGAAGGCAACGTGATCCCGCTACAGAAGGGCGGTCACCCGGTACATAACGTGCTGAATGTGACCCAGGCAGAGCAGACCTTTATCTTCGATAACGTCTATTTCCAGCCTGTTCCTGCCCTGCTGTGCGAGTTCTCCGCGCCGGTGAAACTCGAATACAAGTGGAGCGATCAGCAGCTGACGTTCCTGATGCGTTACGCGCGCAACGATTTCTCGCGCTGGGATGCGGCACAAAGCCTGCTGGCGACCTACATCAAGCTGAACGTCAACCGTTACCAGCAGGGCCAGCCGCTGACGCTGCCGGTTCATGTGGCAGACGCGTTCCGTGCCATCCTGCTGGATGAGAACATTGACCCGGCGCTGGCGGCTGAAATTTTGACGCTGCCGTCTGCGACTGAAATCGCCGAGCTGTTTGACATCATCGACCCGATTGCGATCGTCGCCGTGCGTGAAGCGCTGACCCGCACGCTGGCGACCGAACTGGCAGATGAGTTCCTCGCCATTTACAACGCCAACAAGCTGGACGCGTATCGGGTGGAACATGGGGATATCGGTAAACGTTCCCTGCGCAATACCTGCCTGCGCTATCTGGCGTTTGGTGAGGCAGAACTGGCGAACACGCTGGTCAGCAAGCAGTACCACGAAGCCGATAACATGACGGATGCCCTGGCCGCGCTGGCCGCAAGCGTTGCCGCCGAGCTGCCGTGCCGCGATGCGCTTATGCAGGAGTACGACGACAGGTGGCATCAGGATGGTCTGGTGATGGACAAGTGGTTCATTCTTCAGGCCACCAGCCCGGCAGTCGATGTACTCAGCAAGGTCCGCAGCCTGCTGAAGCACCGTTCGTTCACCATGAGCAACCCGAACCGCGTCCGCTCCCTGATTGGCGCGTTTGCCAGCAGCAACCCGGCCGCGTTCCATGCTGAAGACGGCAGCGGTTATCAGTTCATGGTTGAAATGCTGACCGAGCTGAACAGCCGTAACCCGCAGGTGGCGTCTCGTCTGATTGAGCCGCTGATCCGCCTGAAACGCTACGATGCGCAGCGTCAGGCGAAAATGCGTGCCGCACTTGAGCAGCTGAAAGGGCTGGAAAATTTGTCTGGCGATCTGTACGAGAAGATTACAAAGGCGCTGGCCTGATGTAAAAAAGCCCGGTGGCGCTTCGGTATGAACCGGAAACATGGGTAACACTTTAGACCGGATACATGGGTAACAGTTATAACTGGCATAGAAGAGGAGACTCGCTATGCCCTGGACTGAGACCCGACCTATGCAACGCCTTGATTTCATCCGTGCCTGCCATGCAGGTACGGATTCTTTTTCTGCCCTCTGCCGTCTCTTCGGCATCAGTCGAAAAACCGGTTACAAATGGCTTCAGCGTTTTGACCCCTCTGACCTGTCATCTCTCTCTGACCGGTCGCGTGCTCCGCACTCCCACTCCCG